>CALGRN010000063.1 GCA_937880835.1 uncultured Prevotella sp.
ATCAAATATAGTACTTTTTAATATACTTTTATTAATTATATAACATATCTAGAGAAGGATTTCATTATAAAGTCCATATTGTTATCATCTTCATTCTCATATGATTCAATATAAAGTATTATAGTCATAAACAACATTTGTGAAAGTCTTCTAGGATTATTTCTGTATTCTTTTGATATAAATTTTTTGAGCATTAACCCTACATCATCTATTATGTTAAAATAAAGAGAGTTTACCTTATTAGCCTTCTCAATTGGTATAGCTTTTAAAGTTATTCCAAACCCCTTATTCGTCTTTATACTAAAGTATAATACCTTAACTATTCCCAAAAAAGTGCTTTCTTCCTTCAATTTAGAAAATATGAAATTCCAGGTTTCTTTTATTACTTCACAAAAGATTTCCTCTTTGTTTTCATAATAATTGTAGAATGTTCCAACTGCCATCTTACATTCTAAAGCTATAGTTTTAACATCAACCCTACTATACCCCCTTGTTAAAAATAGCTTCTTTACTTTATCATATATATCTTTCTTGTCACATAAAACTGCTTTAGGCACTTACTAATAAAAAAATTGCAAATTTTTATTAAAGGGAAGTTCATAATTAAGTACTCTTTTTATATATACGGTCCGTTTTACATAAATAATATACTAAAATAAAGTCTAAAATTAAACAATTAAATAAAAAACAGGCCAAAATTTATCATTGTTATATTAAAAGTATATTAAATAACAATGATATAAGTATTTTATAGAATTTTTTATAATAAAAATTTTGTCCCAAACATATAGACTTTTGTCCCGCATTGTGTTATAATATAAAATGTATATACATTTATATATATGTTTTTGCCGGAGAGTATTCTCAAAGGCGAAATAATCTAATGATTACGGGAATAAAAAATGCAGGTTATCTATATCTGACAACCTGCATTTCTTATTTGTAAAACTATGAATTATTGTTTCTGCATAATACTCATACCTGCATCCACAGCTTCCATGTTCAACGGAATCATGTTGTGATAACGCTCAGGCAGAGTCTTGTATAAAGCCTTTTCAAGTCCGGCAGTTGTGACAACAGGACATACTTTCAACAGTCCGCCAAGTACAATCATATTGAATACCTTTGAGTTTTGCATCTCGGCAGCTTTGTCCATAGCGTCTATACGATATACTTCAATGTCTTTACGCTTTGGAGGATTGATAACTCCGAAGCCATCATATATCAAAATACCACCCGGTTTGATTTTCGGCTCGAACTTGTCGAGTGAAGGCTGATTAAGAACAATAGCCACATCATACTTACTAAGTATAGGTGAAGAAACTCGGTCGTCACTCACAATAACAGTCACATTGCAAGTTCCACCGCGCTGCTCAGGACCATAAGCAGGCATCCAAGTTACTTCTTTATCTTCCATAAGACCTGAATATGCAAGGATTTTACCCATAGAGAGCACACCTTGTCCACCGAAACCGGCTATAATTATTTCTTTTTTCATTTTCCAGTCGTGTCTTTTAAATCCCCTTTCGGGTAGAAGTTAAACATATTTTCAGTCATCCACTGGTTAGCTTTCACAGGTGTCAGCTTCCAACCGCTGTTGCATGTTGATACAACTTCAACCAATGCAGAGCCTTTACCTTCCATAGTTGCCTCGAAAGCCTTGCGCAATGCTTTTTTAGTTTTGCGTATAGAAGCTACTGTTTCAACGCTTTGACGTGTTACGTAGCATGTTCCTTCGAGTGTAGCGGCAATCTCTGTCATTTTAAGAGGATAACCGTGAATTTCAGGATCACGTCCGTAAGGACATGTACTTGTCTTCTGACCAACGAGCGTAGTAGGCGCCATCTGACCTCCTGTCATACCATATATGGCGTTGTTTATAAACACTATTACTATGTTTTCACCACGATTGAGCGCATGTATCGTTTCAGCTGTACCTATACAAGCCAAATCTCCATCGCCTTGGTATGTGAATACCATTCTGTCAGGCCACAAACGCTTGATTCCTGTGGCTACTGCTGGTGCACGTCCGTGTGCCGCTTCTTCCCAATCAATGTCAAGATAGCGATATGCGAACACTGCACAACCTACGGGAGAAACACCTACTGTCTTCTCTGCCATACCCATTTCTTCGATAACTTCTGCTATCAATTTATGTACAACACCATGAGAACATCCCGGACAATAATGCATTTGGGTGTCATTCATTAATGTCGGTTTTTTGTAAACCAGATTCTCAGGGCTTATTATATCCTTCATTTCCATCACTTCATCAATTTATTTTTCAATGCATCTACAATTTCTTCCGGCTCAGGAACGATACCGCCCAGACGTCCGAAATATTCAACAGGAACTTCACCGTTTACGGCAAGACGTACATCTTCTACCATCTGACCGGCATTTATTTCTACAACGAGAATGCCTTTCTTACCGCGAGCAGCTTCCAAAATCTGCTTGCTTGGATAAGGCCAAAGCGTAATAGGACGGAACAAACCTACTTTCATTCCTTCACTGCGTGCCTGTTCGATAGCCTTTTCAGATATACGAGCTGCACTTCCGAATGATACTATAAGATATTCTGCATCATCGCAGTTCTGAGTTTCATAGCGAACCTCATTTTCTGATATTGTTTTGTATTTGTTCTGCAAATGAATGTTGCGCTCCTCCATAACCTCAGGCTTAAGCTCCAATGATGTTATTATGTTAGGTTCGCGTGTCTTTTTGCGTCCGCATGCAGTCCAAGGACATTCTTTTATGATTTCTTCTTCTGTGCGACGCTTCTTGTATGGAGGCAATACAACCTTCTCCATCATCTGTCCTATGACACCATCACTGAGAATCATTGCAGGGTTACGATACTTGAAAGCAAGCTCGAAAGCCAAATCAACGAAGTCTGCCATCTCCTGAACGGATGCCGGTGCAAGTGTGATAACATAATAGTCACCGTTTCCACCGCCTCGTGTAGATTGGAAATAGTCACTCTGTGACGGTTGGATAGTTCCGAGACCGGGACCTCCGCGCTGTACATTGATGAATACACCGGGAAGTTCTGCACCTGCCATATAAGAGATGCCTTCCTGCATCAATGCCACACCGGGACTTGATGAAGATGTCAGCGCGCGCTTTCCTGCACCTGCTGCACCATATACCATGTTTATAGATGAAACCTCACTTTCTGCTTGAAGAACAACCATACCGGTCTTCTCCCAAGGTTTAAGTTCTGCGAGTGTTTCAATAACTTCGCTCTGTGGAGTAATAGGATAACCGAAATATCCGTCTGTACCACAGCGAATGGCAGCGTGAGCTATCGCTTCGTTGCCTTTCATTAACATTACTTCTTGTTCTGCCATTGTGTTTACTCCTCCATTTTTTTGCGATAAACGGTGATACATCCATCAGGACATACCATACCACAAGCTGCACATCCTATGCAATCTTCTGCCTTTACAGGCTGCGCATAAGAATATCCATTAACATTAACATTCTTCGTCGACAGGGCAATTACGTCCTGTGGACAGGCTACTACGCATAGAGAGCAACCTTTGCACCTCTCCGTATTCACCACAATTACTCCTCTGATCTTACCCATAATTCATAATTTTTTGTTTTCTGATACAAGGAAAACCTTTATACTTGCAGTGTATTTACGCTGCTGTATGCCGACAATCCTCATATACATATTATTCTTTTTAAGGATTATACATGTCTTTACAGTAGTAGTTCATAATATCATCAAGCATTCTTTTGGCTTCTACTGCCGGGCTATTGGGGTCAAGTTCGATTGCCTCCAAGTAGTTGTTCATTGCGAGTTGCCAATTTCCTTGCTTTCTGTATTCATTTCCGATTTTGTAAAATTCGTCTGCTGTCATTGTCTTATTATTTTAATTATCAGAACTACTTACAATAAATCTTCAAGATATTAGTAGGTTTATTTGTAAACCTTTGCTTCTCTTTCGCCGAGCAGAACCTCTGTTGCATTATTTGCCAAAGCTTCCATTTCGTCCTCTCCCGGATATATTGCTATTTGTGCGAGGTATTCTACGCGTTCGCGTATTTTATCTGTAACGTATTTTGAACGTGCAAGACCTCCGGTTATTAGGATTGCGTCAACTTTGCCGAACAGTACTGCTCCTTGTGCAGCGATGCTTTTTGCAACGTGATATATCATTGCATCGAGAATGAGAGTTGCCTCTTTGTCTCCTGCCAAAACCCGATTTTCAACATCTCGCATGTCGTTTGTTCCAAGATGAGCAGCAACACCTGCGTTGCCGACAATCATTTTCATGACATCTTTCTCGGTATATTTTCCGCTGAAACACAGATGTGTAAGACTTGATGCAGGAAGCGAACCGGCGCGTTCCGGTGATAAAGGTCCTTCGCCGTCGAGTCCGTTATTCACGTCAACCGCCTTGCCATGATCGTGTGCTGCAATGGTTATACCACCGCCCAAATGACATACTATGAGATTAAGATCTTCATATTTCCGTCCTGTTTCCTTTGCATATCTGCGTGCTATCGCTTTCTGATTGAGTGCATGCCAGATAGAAACGCGCGGCATAAGCGGCGAACCGGTTATGCGTGCGTAGTCGTTAAGTTCATCTACTACAACCGGATCAGCGATGAAGCTGCGGCAACCGGGAATGTCTTTTGCTATTTCGTGTGCTATTATGCAACCGAGATTTGATGCGTGTTTGTGAACTGCGTTCCTTGCATCGTCAAGCATTTGCTCGTTGACTTCGTAAACGCCGCCCTGTATCGGTTTGATAAGACCGCCTCGTCCGATTACTGCTTTGAACTCGAAAGGAGTATCGGTTCTCTTCAATTCGTCGAGTATGAGCTGTTTGCGGAACTCGAACTGATCTGTGATATCACTGAACCGGCTTAGCTCTTCTGCCGAATGCGATATGCTGCGGACGAGAATTGACTTCCCCTCCTCATATACTGCCATTTTGGTGGATGTTGAACCCGGATTTATGACTAATACTAACATCTTCTTTCTATTGTAATTAGCGTATATAAAAGTTATAAAGTTTATTTGTTTTCACTTACTGCTGCGAGCGCGAGACTGTAAAATTTAGACATCTTACTGTCGCTTCTTGATGTCAGCACAACGGGCACCATTGTGCCTTGCAGTGTAGCTGCTGTCTCCGCATTGCAGAATAATGTGACTGTCTTATAGAAGACATTGCCTGATTCTATGTCCGGAAATACGAGCACATCTGCTTCTCCGTTGAGTGTAGATTCTATGCCTTTCTTTTTCAGACTTTCCAAACAGCATGATGTCTTTACGTCAAGAGGACCGTCAACGATGCAACGTCCGAACTCTCCTTGCTTTGCCTGTTCTATTATTTCCTTGTATCTCACTGTGAAAGGGAAGAACTTTGCGCCTTCTTTTTCTGAACAGTGAATCAAAGATATTTTAGGTTCTTCAACGCCAAACGAGCGACTCAGAGCAGAAGCATATCTCACTTGTTCCACTCTTTGTTCGTGAGTTGGATAAGGGATTACAGCCGGATCGGTGAAAAGGAGTATCTTTGAGTATGTCGGTATCGACGCTGCTGTGATATGTGTGAGCACTCTTCCGCGCGGCAGGATGCCTTTTTCCTTGTCCAATACGGCATGAAGAAGATTATCGGTGTTGATAAGTCCCTTCATCAATATGTCCGCTTTTCCTTCTCTGACGAGTGCAACTGCCTTGCGGGCAGCATCGTCGCGGTCATCAGCATCTACATAAGAGATGTGATCTGCATAAGGTTTCAAACCTTCATTTCTTTCTATTTCGCTTTTGCAACCTACGAAAATAGCGTCTATAAAGCCACCTTCGAGGGCTTTGCCTACTGCGAATTGAGTAGATTCATCCGATGCACATACGATGGCAACACGTTTTCTGACGCCTCTGTTTGAAAGGTGTGCTACCAAATCATCGAAATTCTTTATGGTTTCCATAGCGTTCTTGTATTTGTAAGATTTTTTATGTCGCAAAGTTAGAAAAATATTTTTGAAACAACGCATACTTATATGAAAAAATTACAGTTAAAATGTTTTTTTCACACAAAAGCAAAAATAATACCATTTGTAAACACCAATTTTCTGTCGTTTAGGATTGTTTAATACAATATATGTTCGGTTTACTTATGCCGTTTCTCTTGTCAACGTATGCAGCAGGTGTGTTGCAGTCGGATTTCAAAAGTTATCCTTTTGTAACCTGAAAGGATAACTTTTGCGATGCAAAACAATAACTTTTATAATGCAAAAGGATAGCTTTTGGAACGCGGTTTGCAACAGTCTGATGCACAGATAGATATGAACGGCTTATGAAAACATTATCGGCATGCTGTGCTTATGCTCAGCATGCCGATAAGATGTGATGCTTTTTATCCTTTTGTACTGTTGTTTTATTGAATTTATTTGTGTTGTTCGTTTCTCGGAGAAATACACTTTTTGTCATCAACAGCTTCTGTACTATTTATTCACTCTGCCATATTCTGCCCCGCGATATAGCCCGTTGTCCATGCTGCTTGCAGATTGAAACCGCCTGTTATGGCATCGACGTCCATTACTTCTCCTGCAAAATACAGGTTCGGACAATGTTTGCTTTCGAGTGTGTTTATGTTAATGCTGCTCAGGCTTACGCCTCCGCATGTTACGAATTCGTCTCGGAAAGAGCCTTTGCCTGCAACTTCAAAGATGTCGTTCGTAAGCATTTCTATCATCTTGTTTATTCCCTTTTTACCTATCTCTTCCCATTTCTTATCGTAAGGAATAGATGTTTTTGACAGAATGAAATGCCAAAGGCGGTTAGGAATGTTATAAGGGCGTATGTTTGCCGCTTGTTTTCGCGGATTGTTTCTTATTATATCTGAAATATGTTCTTCCACTTTTACCGTGTTGTTCTCGTTTATCCAGTTTATGGATATCTTGAAACGGTATCCGCATTCGTTTACATGTCGAGCGGCATAAGACGAAAGTTTCAGCGTGGCAGGACCGCTTATGCCCCAATGGGTTATGAGTAATGCACCTGTGCTGCGAAACTTTGTTGACGGAATTGATATAGTTGCATTTTCCACCACCGTGCCCATCATGTCGCAAAAAGTCTTATCCTGTATGTTGAAAGTAAAAAGCGAGGGTATCGGCGGTTCTATTTTATGTCCTATGTCTGCAATATATTTCAAAAGCTCTGGTGGCAGATAACGATATTCACTTTGCACATCCTGAATGACAGGAATCAGGAATCTGCTCTCTGTTCCATATCC
>CALGRN010000064.1 GCA_937880835.1 uncultured Prevotella sp.
CTTTCATGATGCAAAAGCTATCCTTTTGCAATTCTGTTTCGTTTCTTTTGAAGTGTAAAACAAATGTTTTCAGATTGCAAAAGCATAGATATCGGAGACCAAAAGGATAGCTTTTACATCTCATTTCGATTGTTGTTAAAAGTTAAGTTGTTGACTGTCAGTAATTAATAAAATTGTTATGTTTTCGTGCAAATATACGTTCGATTGCAAATATGCGAGTATTTCGGCTTCATGTAAAAATATTTCTTAGTTGTTTCAATGCTCTACATAACCGTTTTAAGTGTATTTTTTCATTAATATTAATGCCGAAAACACTCCTGTTTTCGGCATGATTTTTCCACTTTAAAGGGTTTTATATATACACAATAATTGCATACTAATGATTTCATTATTTATATCTTACGATTTAATTATATTCATATATAGATACGTATGTCTCGTTTTCTTGCGTAAGCATGCTTGTTTCAGTGGTTCATATGATATTTTCTTGATAATCACACTTTTTTCTGTCTCGTTTCTTTTATCTTGTTTTTTTTATTAATTTTGCATGCAGAACCGATGCGATGCGGTTGATGCGAAACAAAAGAAGCAGGCAACTTAAAAGCATTTTTATATGAATATAATCCGAAAAAATATGAAGAAGATATTTGTTTTTCTCACAATAGCAACGTTGTCATTACTCGTTTTCAGTGCAGATGTAATGGCACAAGACAGCCGAGACACGGCAAAAGGAAAAGCCGAAAAAGAGATTTCTGCCGACACTGCGGCATCAGACGACGATGATTTGCTGTTGGAAACAAGTGCAGATTCTATTGTATCACCGGTCGAGAGTCAAGGTTTTCACAAGTCGTTGAAGACAAAGTTCATCGAAGGAAATGCCGGTTTCATGTCTCTTGTGGCACTTGCGCTTGTGCTCGGACTTGCTTTCTGCATCGAGAGAATAATCTACCTGAGCCTCTCGGAGATAGATGCAAAGGCGTTTATGACAGATTTGGAAGCAAAGATATTGCAAGGAAACACAGACGGAGCTAAGGAGTTGTGCCGCAATACGCGCGGTCCTGTTGCGTCGATATGCTATCAGGGGCTTTTAAGAATAAATGAGAAAATAGACAATATAGAACGTTCGATAGTCTCTTACGGTGCTGTTCAGGCGGCAAACTTGGAAAAAGGATGCTCTTGGATAACGCTTTTCATCGCAATGGCGCCTTCTCTCGGCTTTCTCGGAACGGTCATTGGAATGGTCATGGCGTTTGATCAGATACAGCAGGCAGGCGATATCAGCCCCACGATTGTGGCATCCGGCATGAAGGTTGCATTGATAACGACTATTTTCGGCATAATAGCTGCTCTCATCTTGCAGATATTCTACAACTACATTCTGTCAAAAATAGAACATCTGACATCGCAGATGGAAGAGTCGTCGATAACATTGCTCGACACGATAGTTAAACATAAACTGACGAAATGAAGTTCGCAAGCAAAGGAAAAGGAACGGCAGAGAGAGTCTCAACGACCGTTTTCTATGTGTTGATTGCATTGAGTGTGCTTATGTTCGGGCTGTTCTATACGGTCGGTTATGACCGTCCTTACACAGAAAATCCCGATTTCAACGCGCCGGTTATGACCGATGCAGTCATCGTTCTTATGTGTCTGCTCGTCATTGCGGCATCGTGTGTGACGGCATTTTCAGTTGTCAGAAGCATAAAGAACGGCAGAAAAGAGATGCGGGTTGTCAACGGTATTCATGCATCGCGCATATCTTTCGGCATCGTCGGAGGAGTTTTCGTTCTGCTTTTGCTTACCTATATGCTCGGTTCTTCATCGCCGATGACAGTCAACGGTAAAGAATATGCCGACGTGTTTTGGCTTAAAACATCGGCAATGTTTATAGACACGTCGATTTCTCTCATTGTTATTGCTGCGGGAGCTGTATTGTTCGGTTTCACAAGAAGTTACAGAAAGGACAGAAACAGATGATGTTCCGTAAAATAAAACGCAACGTACCGGGTCTTAACACCACTTCAACAGCAGACATTTCGTTTATGTTGCTGATATTCTTTCTTGTAACAACGTCTATGGATATTGATAAAGGACTGTCGCGACAGTTGCCCGCCGTCACTCCGAAAGATAAGCAGCAAGAGCAAACGGACATAAACGAGGACTTGCTGTTGAAGATAAAAATAGATGCGGAAAACAACGTATATGTTGATGGAAAACCTGAGAAAACAGTCAATTTGCGCAACCGTGTGGAAGCGTTTATAGAGAAATCGCGCAAAGAACACATAATTTCGTTTCAAAGTGATCGTAACTCTACTTACGAAAGTTATTTCAATGTGCAGAACGAGATAATGGCAGCTTATCGCAGATTGCGTGACAAATATGCCGTGAAACGGTTTCATCATGGTTATCAGCAGTGCAGTCAGAGCGAGAAAGAGGCTGTAAGAAACTATTATCCGCAACGCATATCAGAGCTTTACAACGTAGATGAGGAGGAACTGAAATGAGCATATACAGGCGCATAAGGCATGAAGTTCCGGGACTGAACACATCTTCTTTGCCCGATTTGATATTCACCGTGCTGTTCTTTTTCATGATTGTCACGCACATGCGCAAGGAAACTGTGAAGGTACAATATAAAGTTCCTGCCGGAACAGAGCTTACAAGGCTTACCAGGAAATCTACCGTTACACATATATATATAGGAAAGCCGGCTGCAACGGTGAGTGATCGTTCAGACAACGATACCCGTATTCAGATGAACGACAAATACGTAAGCATGCCCGAAATCATCGACTATGTTTCGGAAGAGCGCAAACGCATGATGCCGGAGGATGCCCGGAAGATGACAGTTTCTATCAAAGCCGACAGAAATACTCATATGGGAGTGATAACAGACGTAAAGCAAGCGTTGCGCAAAGCAAATGCATTGAAAGTCAATTATTCTGCAACGTCAAGAGAAGGTTTATAGCATTATGTCGTAAAAATAACATAATAATTGGCAATAATTAATCTTTTTTCGTATCTTTGCGATAAAATTAGTAAAGATGGCACATAACAATTTGGATTTATTGGATAAGAAAATACTGCGTCTTATATCGCAAGACGCACGCATTCCGTTCTTGGAAGTGGCACGAGTTTGCAATGTAAGTGGTGCTGCTATTCATCAACGTATCCAGAAATTGATAAAACTTGGCATCATCAAAGGCTCACAGTTCATAGTAGATCCCGTTAAACTCGGATATGAGACTTGTGCGTATATTGGTATATTTTTAAAAAATCCGTCAGACTTTAACAATGTCGTGAACGGCTTGAAGAAGATACCTGAGGTTGTGGAATGTCATGTGACAAGCGGCGAATTCGACCTTTTCATAAAGATATATGCCTACAACAACCATCATCTTTTGAGTCTCATACACGACAAATTGCAGCCGTTGGGACTTTCAAGAAGCATTTCGATAATCTCTTTCAAGAAGACTATTGAGCGCACAATTCCCGTTCCTGAGCTTTCTGATGAAGTGGAAGATACGGACAAATATACTGATACTTATTAACCGCAAGAAGGAACATATCCGACCTTTTCAAGACAAAGATGTCCTGTTTCAATGTGAAAAACGTTATTTCCATTGAAACAGGACATCTTTGTCTTTATAGTAATACTTGGTTTTATTAATATTTCGGCAAACCAAAAAAGTTTCAGATATTTTCTTACTGTTTAACGTTGGCTATGCGGATTATATTCTGCGCTTATCCGAAAGCATAACTTTCATGATGCAAAACAATAGCTTTTAGCGTGTGAAAGAATAGCTTTTGCAAGCCAAAAGGATAACTTTTGAAACGTGTTTTATAACATACTGATATTCAGTATTATATAAGTTGCGATTTTTCTATTATGAAATCGCGGCATCTTTCCATAAGCCATTTAGGCGTGCTTGTTGCTCCGCAGATGCCAACAGTGCTTGCTCCTTTAAACCAATTCATGTCTATTTCGTCGGCACTCTCTATTTGGTAACTGTTGGGATTTATGCTCTTGCATTCGTTGAAAAGCACTTTGCCGTTGCTGCTTTTGCGCCCGCTTACGAAGATAATAATGTCGTGTCTGGCAGCGAAAGCGGAAATGTTGGGCATTCTGTTAGCAACCTGCCTGCAAATAGTGTCGAAACTCTTGAATTCCGCACCATTCTTGATATGCGTTTGGATATAATCTATTATGCGGTGGAACTCGTCCAGCGACTTTGTAGTTTGCGAATAGAGGTATATATCGCGGTTGAAATCAAGTTGTTTGACATCCTCAAAATTCTCTATCACTATCGCCTTGCTTTGCGTTTGTCCTACAAGTCCGAGCACTTCGGCATGTCCGTTCTTTCCGAAAATGACCGTCTGGGCATCCTTGTTGCTGTCGAACTGTCGCTTTATGCGTCGTTGCAGTTGAAGCACAACAGGGCATGTGGCGTCTATTATCTCAATATTGTTCTTCCTTGCAGTATCATAAGTCTCCGGCGGTTCGCCATGCGCTCTGAGCAAAACCTTTACATCGTGCAGACGATTAAGCTCGTCATGATTGATAGTTATAAGCCCCATATCGCGCAGTCTTTCGCATTCCATACCGTTGTGTACGATGTCTCCGAGACAATAAAGCGTCTTTCCGGCTGCCAGTTCCTCTTCTGCTTTTTCGATAGCAGTAGTAACTCCGAAGCAGAAACCGCTGCCTTTGTCTATCTCTACCTGCAACATAAGCTATTGTTTTAAGCCCTCGAAATAGGCGTCAAGCAATTTTTGTGCTGCCTTGAAAGATGTTTCTTCGCCTCCGAGAACGCTGCGTTCGGAGTTTTTCAGAAGCATCTGTATAGACTCGTTGTTATAGAAATTGTTTCGCAGATGCTCGTTTATGCTTTCGTACATCCAGTATTTGCTCTGCTCGTTGCGTCGATATTGGAAGTAGCCGTTATCCTTCACGAAGTCGAAATACTTATATACCATGTCCCAAATCTCTTTAATGCCTATGCCGTAGAAACCACTGTAACACATGACTTGCGGCATCCAACCGCTCTCCGGCATTGGAAAGAAGTGCAGGGCGTTGCGGAAATTGTTTGCGGCAGTATGGCATTTGTCAACGTTTTCGCCGTCGCATTTGTTTATTACGATACCGTCCGATATTTCCATTATACCCCTTTTGATGCCTTGAAGCTCATCGCCCGTACCAGCCAACTGTATGAGCAGGAAGAAGTCAACCATAGAATGGCAGGCTGTTTCGCTCTGTCCTACGCCCACAGTCTCAACGAATATCTTATCGTAACCGGCAGCTTCGCATAGTATTATCGTTTCCCTTGTCTTGCGGGCGACACCTCCAAGCGAGCCCGCAGTTGGACTTGGGCGTATGAAAGCCTCTTCTCTTACGGCGAGTTTTTCCATTCTTGTCTTGTCGCCGAGAATACTTCCTTTGCTCCGTTCGGAGCTTGGATCAATGGCAAGTACGGCAAGTTTGCCTCCATGTTCGTCTAAAACGTGACATCCGAATTGGTCTATCGATGTGCTTTTTCCTGCACCCGGCACTCCGCTTATGCCTATACGAAGCGAATTTCCGCTATAAGGGAGACACTTGTCTATAACCTCTTGCGCCTTTTGCTGATGCTTCGGGTTAACGCTTTCTACCAGTGTTACTGCCTGACTGAGTACGGTTACGTTGCCTTTTATTATGCCATCGACGATTTCATCGACAGTCATTTCTCTGCGACGGAAGCGTGCTCGGTTGAGGTAAGGGCTTATTATGTCGGGTTGTTCTATGCCTGAATTAACCGTAAGTCCTTTATATTCTTTATTGTTTTCGGGATGTTTCATATCTTTGTTTGTATATTTCCGTTATTTGTCAGTGTTCATATTGCGTATGCGGAAGAACACTTTATCCGTTCGATTATTGAGTTTTTTCTTCGCTTTACATTTTCACGGAGATGTTTATAATAACTTTCGAGTTCTCCGGATCATTTGTTATCATAAGCACTCGCGGCTTGCTTCTCGCCGTTCTTAGTTGTTTTTCGTCTGCCGTTATTTTAAGTTTTGCCTGTTCTCCCGGTGCAATATGCGTCTTGTTTACAGATACTTTGATGCCTGTCGTGAATATTTGCAACGAGCGTATGTCCAACGTTGACTTGCCGTTATTCTCGATAATGATTTCTCCTTTCTTAGTTTTCTTTCCGTCGAATGAGCCGAGATTAAGCTCGTTTGTTGACAGTTTCATCTTCGGCGTCATTGCCAAAGCGGCATCGGTCATATTCTCGAAGCTTGGCAAAAGCACTGCCGAGACGCTTATTTCCTTTTCCGATGAAATCTTATCTCCCGGAGAATGTCCCAGATAAACAGAGGTCTGAGTGAGTCCGAAGTCTCTTAACTTATGCGAATCGAGCGTTATTTTCACTATTCCTGAATGTCCCGGAGCTATCGATGATGGTGAAACCTCTGCGCTTAAATAGTTTGGCAGGTGCATGACAACGGGTTTTGCAGACTTGCCTGAATTGTTTTTGACGTGTATTTCCTGTATCGGACGATCGCCACGATTTACATCATCGAACTCTATGTTGTTCAAATCTGTTTGCAATTCGCCCAATGTGAACGGATAAATATTATTGAAAGTTTCTATCTCTCTTACAACAACGCCGCGTATTGTGAGTTCCAATGGTTCTTTTGAGGCATTGCCGTAAACGTATATTTGTTTCTCGAAATGTCCCATTTGTTTTGCATCGTATGTTGCTTTTATTATTATATTGCTGTCGCTCGGTATAACATTTCCGTTATAACTGACCTTAGTGCATCCGCAACTTGTTTTTATATCGGATATTGAGAATGCCTCCTGACCGCTGTTAATCAGTTGAAATTCTGCCGTAACAGGGTTTCTGAAAACTACTTGTCCGCAGTCTATGACCTCCTGTTTTGCCTTTATTTGCTGTGCGTAAGCGTTGTATGTAATCGATGCAAGCATCGAAATAATTAGAAACTTTCGATTCATTCTTTCTTTATTATTGTTTTATTCGGTTATATAAAGAACGTCGGAAACATAATAGTTTAAATCCTGTTTGCTCAAAAATATGTTTTTGCAGCAATACAACGAAAATCTAATCATTTCTTGTTCTTTATTCTTTACGGTTCGATTTCCTTATTTAACAATCAGCTTCTGTGCCTTAGTTCGAGCGGAGAACTCTGGCGAATAAGCGCATTGAACAGTGCAAGTGCCTGTCTGATATATTCCTGCTCTGTCAATATAGTATTCCGTTTCAATCACGTGAGAACCTTTTGCAAGGCGATCGAAGTAATAATTTGTAGTATAATCCTTAGGCGAACAGTAGTAACCCCAATTATAACCGCTTAGTTGGTTTACAGGTTCAAGACATGCAGCGCGTTTGTCTGTGACCTGAACAAAATCGTAGTCGCGTTCTGCTTTTATGGTTATACGCACCTTGATCTTATCTCCAACCTTAAAGGTTTCGTTGCCGTTTGTTATTTCTCTCGTTATTTTGAGTCCGGAAGTTGCATCGTCTATGTCTGTCGTATTTTGCATAAACTGTGCGTATAGTGCACCCCATGAAACACCGTCGCTGTTCTTTTCGGCAGTAAACGTTTTCATGTCATCACTTGTAATCGATGTTTTTACGTATCCGATGCCGGCAGTTGCCTTAGGTATTTCAAGTATATTGCCGTCAATTTTCAATACGGTTTGCTGTCCGTTTGCTACATCCAACCTATCCGTTTCATTGTCCATAAAGGCGAAAACAGCATTTATGCAATTGATAGGAGTATCCCAACTCTGTGTACGTTTTGATGAAAGGAGCCAGCGTTGCATTTCATCTATGGTCTGTTTGTCATCAGGTGTTATTGCTTTCAGAGCCTCGATAGCTGCCGTTTGTGTCGGAATCTTATAATCAAACCATGAATACATTGCTTTCGGAGTGTCGTAATAGCGTCCTGTTTCCTCTTTATAAACGGTGTATTCCTTTATGCTTTGCACATACTCGGAAGCCAATTTATGTCTTCCGTTCTTTGCAAATATGATTGCAGCGATTGATTTTCCGTATATATTTTTTTCTCTGTCGGTCTTTATTAGAATATCAAGCATATAGTCGTTTGCACTCTTTACCTTTGCAGGAAGGCTTCTTCCGTCAACGGCACAAGTGTAAAGATAGTCTATTTCATTATTGAAAAGACTCGGTTTTATACCTTTCTTCGCTTCCTCTTTCATGCGTTGTACGCGTTTTATCATTGCTTTTCCCATATAGTCGAAAGCCTTTGACAGCATAGAAGAGGTTGTATTCTGTTTTCCTATCATTGAGTTCAGACGTACAAGCGTTTTCATTACCTCGCAAGTCATATATTCGCTACCTTCCATTCCTTTCCACCAGCTCCACGAACCGTCAGCATTTTGCAGCTCGTTCAACTTCTCCAATTGTGAAGAAAGGCGGTATTCGATATCTGATTCGTTAAAAAACGACATGAGTTTCTGTTTCTGTTCTGTCTCGTTTTCAGCATCAAGCACCCACGGAGTTTCTTCAAGAACAAGCGATTTCAATTCTTCGTTTCTTTCGAGACTGCTCATTAATGATGTTTCTTCACCCTTTTCCATTTGCCACTGCTGTATTGTTGTCTTTATCTTTGGCGACTTGTTCAGTATGTTGCGTGCGATACTGTTGGCATAAAACGCTGCTGCAAGACTCATTGCGTTATCCTCATAAGGATTTGATATTGTCGGCAGAGCCTGTATCATTAGCCAAGACGGATTGTTGGTGTATTCCACCGTCAGCTTGTTTGCATTGTCTTTTACCGGAAACAGTTTTGTTATGTCTATGCTTTTCACGCCTGCTTGCGTTTGCGTGAAAGGTATAGTGT
>CALGRN010000065.1 GCA_937880835.1 uncultured Prevotella sp.
GCACCGCGCCTCCGAAGCCGCCCTCGCGGCAACCGTCGAGGCCATGGCGGCGGGCGAGCGGCGGGGCATCACACCCGAACTTCGTGCGGCCTACTCGCGGAGCGGGCTGTCGCACCTGCTGGCGGTGTCGGGACTGCACACGGGGATCGTTTTCACACTGGTCAATCTCGCACTGTGGTGGCTGCCCCTCTTCAGACGGGGACATCTGCTAAAAAACCTGCTGGCGGCCGTTGCCGTGTGGCTTTTCGTCGCGGCGGCGGGATTTCCGCCCAGCGCCATCCGGGCCGCGGTGATGTGCACGGTTTTGCAGACGGCGCTGGCGTCGGCGTCGGAATACGTGGGACTGAACGCTCTGGCCGCAGCGGGATTCGGCATGCTGATCTGGAACCCCAACTGGCTGGACGACATCAGCTTTCAGCTGTCGTTCGTCGCCGTGGCGGCCATCCTCGCCTGGGGCGTGCCGCTCTGCCGCCGCTGCCGGACCCGCTGGCGGGCGCTGAACGTCGTCGTCGACGCCTATCTGATCGGGTTCGTGGCGACCCTCGCCACTGCGCCGCTCGTTTCGCACACGTTCGGCGTCGTGCCGCTGTCCGGACTGGCGGTCAATCCGCTGGCCATCGCGCTGGCCGGGGTCGTGGTGCTCGGCGGCGCATTGTGGATGCTCGCACCGGTCGGCTTCCTCGCCCCGGCGTTCGGGTTCGTCACGGGCAAAGCCGCCGAAGGGATCAATGCGCTGGCCTGTTTGACGGCGTCGTTGCCCGGAGGTGCGGCGGATTACACCCTCGGCGGATGGCAAACGGCGGCGGTCTACGCCGTTTTCGCGCTTGCGACCCTTGCGGCGTGGAGCGGCGAACCGAAAAAAAACGTACCTTTGCAGCTAAAATTCGCTTACGGGCAACATGTGCGATATGAAGAACATATTGCATATAGGTTTTGTTTGGATTTAACAATCATACCTTTTCGCAATATAATATTGCGAAAACATACGACAATACGTGCGTTTCGGATAATAAAAACAAGAAGCTCGCGTTATTGAAATTGTGTTATGTGTCAACGTAATGGTATCGTATCGCGTTTTCATTGAATTATAAAGATTTACTATAATAAATATGGAAGAGAATAATGAAGGTATAAACCTGCGCAAAATAGATTTAGGTGCAGCATACAGAAGGATTAAGCGTAACAAAAAGCTATATGCCGTTACGCTTGCAATCACGTTTATATTAAGTGTGTTCATCATATTATCCGTACCGAGATACTACACCTGTTCGGTGAAACTTGCACCGGAAACGTCTAACTCCGGGCTTGGAGGAATAAGTTCGCTTGCATCTTCTTTCGGTCTGAACATGTCAAACATGACACAACAGGACGCTATTCTGCCCGAGTTTTATCCTGATGTTATCGAGTCGGTTGATTTCCAGACAGCCATGTTTCCCGTAATGGTATCATCCAAAGACAACAAACTTAAAACATCATATTATGAATATCTGTACCGACATCAGAAGAGTGCATGGTGGACAAAAGCAATAGTATGGACTGTTGATAAACTCTCCAAGAAAGACGAAGAAGCCGGAACGGGGCGGAACAACAAAGTAAATCCGTTCAAACTTACAAAGACCCAGAACGACATAGCCACCATAATAGGCGGCAACATAACATGTAGGGTTGACAAAAAGACAGACGTCATAACTATAACCGTAAAGGATCAAGACCCGCTTATTTGTGCAACGATAGCCGACTCTGCAAAGTCTAAGCTGCAACAATTCATAATAAGATACCGCACAAGCAAAGCTCGCAACGATTTGCAGCATGCACAGGAGCTGAGTGCACAAGCGAAAGCAAGATACATAAAAGCGCAGCAGATATACGCTGCTTATTCAGATGCTAACGAAGATTTGGTATTACAGAGCTTCAAATCCAAACAAGAAGAGATGGAAAACGAGATGCAGTTGAGATACAACAACTATCAGATGACCACTCAACAAGTGCAGCTGGCACAAGCAAAGTTGCAGGAACGCACTCCGGCATTCACTACATTGCAGTCGGCTTCGATGCCTATAAAACCTGCCGGACCTAAGAGAATGCTTTTTGTTTTGTTCTGTTTGTTAGCTGCTTTTGCAGGTACTACCATTTATGTATATAGGAAAAATCTTTAAAAGCGAAAACAGTCGCACGGAATTAATAAAGAAGAACATTGCCGGTTCGTTCTTAATAAAGGGATGGAGCAGTATTGTTCAGTTCTTGTTAGTTCCAATAACTCTCAACTGTCTCAACAAATATGAATACGGAGTATGGCTCACCATAAGCTCCGTACTTATATGGATAGATTCTTTCGATATTGGTTTGGGAAACGGATTGCGCAACAAATTGGCAGAGGCATTGGCATGCAAGGACTACGAGAGAGGCAGAAAACTCGTAAGTACCACATTCTTAATGTTGATACTTATAATAATACCGGTGCTTCTGATAGTGTCAGCGGCAATATATTACACAGACTGCTATCGGATATTCAACGTGAAGCAAGAGCTCGTTCCAAATCTTAACGAGATGCTTATATTATCGTTCTCTATGGTCGGAGCTACTTTCATATTCAAATTCATAGGTAATGTTTATCTCGGATTGCAGCTTCCCGCGATAAACAATCTGCTTGTGGCATTAGGTCAGACACTGGCTCTTGCAGGAGTATGGATATTGTCTTTGATAAACAACCATTCAATAATAAACGTTGCAATAATATACACAGCGTCACCATTGGTAATATACGCCTTGTCATATCCTGTAACATTCACCAAGTACAAGCATCTGAGACCGTCCTTTAAACTGTTCGACAAGACAGAAATGAGAAGTCTTTTCTCGTTAGGATTAGGCTTTTTCTTCGTTCAGTTGGCAGGTATGGTCATTTTCGCATCATCAAACCTGCTCATATCAAATATATTCTCGCCGTCAGAAGTCACTCCTTATCAGATTTCATACAGATATTTCAGTGTCGTATTACTCCTTTTCACGCTGATAGCCGCACCGTTATGGTCTGCCACTACGGATGCTTACGCTAAAAAGGAATGGACTTGGATAAACAGCATTATGTCGAAAATGCGATACGTGGTGATGGCTTTTGCAGCGTTATTACTTATAATGGTAGTGGCAGCAAAGTTTGTATATCGTGTTTGGGTTGGCGAAGATATACATATAGACACGTCACTTTCCGTCATGATGGCAATATATGTAATGGTAATCGTATATAGTACCTACTATTCAAACATCCTGTTCGGTATCGGCAAAATAAGAATGATAACTGTCATTACCATTGCGGAAGCATTGCTGTACATACCTCTGGCAATATATCTGGGCAAACTTTTAGGAATACAGGGAGTTGTCTTGGCACTTATTTCCGTAAACCTAATGTGTATGATTTCAAACAAGATACAGTTTGACAAGCTGTCTAAGGGCACTGCAAAAGGTATCTGGAATAAATAGAAAACAAAGATGTACACGGAAGCAACCATACTATTATTATTGTTTATAGCCTTATTAGCAGGTTATAGATATATCAACCGTATGGTTTTCACACCTTGGAATATCACATTGGTGGTATGGATTTTCGTGCTGTCAATGTATATCTTCGTAGATCACGGACTTTATGACATAACGGAGCAACTAATATACGGACTTCTGATATGGGTATTGTCATTCACCACCACGAGCTTTTTCGCATTCAAATATTGTCCCGAAAACAAAGCACCAAAATGGGAAATATGCAATAAGAATTTAGACATATTGCTCTTTATATGCTTAATGCTCGTACCTTATGCGGCATTCAAAGCAATAGGAAACGCCGTTAAACTGGCATCACCGCAAGGTTTGTTCTTCACACTTAGAGAACAGGCAGTGCATCCGGAGCTATATGACATAGGACCGGTAAAGTATTTTGTCTATGTGGTATATGTTCTGTTTATGATAGAAATAAACAGATATAAAATAAAGAAAATTCGCTTTTTCATCGCACTGTTGTTAGGCTTTATGTTCTTTTTCATAACAATGGCAAAGATAACGTTCTTCATGTTTGTCGTATCGGGACTTTATCTGCTTTATGAAAAAAAGAAAATAAGCCTTAAACCGATTGTCATTTTCTTTTCAAGTTTTCTCTTCCTTGCCGTTCTTTTCCAAGCTCTAAGAGGGGCAGACGGTGAGAAAGAAGTTGACTCGGATTCTGTTTTGTGGTTCTTGGCAGTATATGTCGTCGCGCCGATGCAGGCTTTCTGTACTGACGTAGGAAACTCTTCTGTCATGTTCGGAGAGCATACTTTCAGACCGTTATACAACGTATTGTCGGGTCTGGGATTTGACTTTAAAGTTCACGATGCGATAGAAACATTCGTATTTGTGCCGCTTCCGACCAATGTTTACACAATGATGTCGCCTTATTTCCGTGACTTCGGCTATTGGGGAATTTTCGTATTCGGGGTAATAGAGGGTATTGCTACCGGATGCCTGTGCAAACTTTCGGCTACGGGAAATACAATCATAAAGTATATATACACATACTTCCTTGTGCTGATATTTCTGCAATTCTTCGAAGAAGATATATTCTATGCTATCTCTTCGATAATATATATAACAATAATAGTTCTGTTCTGTCACGTTAAATTCGTGTGGAGTAAATCTGATAAAACTTAATTCTGCATGGCTTTTATAGATATATTTCCCGTTATTGTGCTGTATAAAGACAGATTGGAGAGTTGTAACACATACAAGACACTGCTCTCAAAGCATTCTGAATGCAGATATATGATATACGACAATTCTCCTTCTCCTATATATAAAACAGAAGAATTGTCTCGGAATGTAGTTTATATTCATGACAAGAACAATAGCGGCGTAACGGCTGCATATAATAAAGGAGCAGTATATGCTTATGGAAACGGTTATAAATGGGTATTACTGTTAGACCAAGACACATTGTTCGAAGAGAATTACGTAACCGAACTCGAACGTTCAATGGCGCAGTATAAAGATGTAAAGGTATTTGTTCCGCAGATATATTACAATAAAAACGTGCCCTTTTCACCTTCTATATATAAATACGGAATTGGTAAAGGAGTAAAGCTGAATGCAGGCATACACAGTCTTTGCGATATGTTGCCGGTAAACAGCGGAACTTGTATCGGTATAGAAACTTTCAGATCTGTAAACGGATATAATGCTAATATAAGGCTCGACTTTGCAGATATTGACTTCTTTACCAGACTCAGCCGCATTGAGAATAAATTCTGCCTGACGGGCAGTAATGCCTATCAGAGCTTCTCCAATAATGAGACAAATATAAACAAACTATATGCACGGTATGTCATATACATAAACGATGCAAAACAAGTTAAGTTCAATGGGATAAAGAAACGTATTTTCCACTCCTATGGCGTATTTCATCATACAGTTGCACTGACAGTAAAAAGCAAGTGTATGAAATTTATCCGGCATTTTATATGCCACTACATATTTTAATATTATGGTATCAGTATGCATTGCAACCTTCAACGGTGAAAAGTTCATTAGCGAACAAATAATGTCGATTTTAAAACAAATCGGTACAGAAGATGAGATTATAGTATCAGACGATGGCTCTACCGACAATACTATACAAATAATAAAGAATATCGGAGACGACAGGATAAGGCTCATAAACGGACCTCAAAGGCATTCCCCTATATTCAATTTCGAGAATGCCATTAGGAATGCTAAGGGAGAATACATCTTCCTTGCCGATCAAGATGATGTATGGATAGACGGAAAGTTGAAAACATTCATGCATTATTTGCAGACAAACGCTTGCGTAATAAGCGACAACATAGTGGTGAACGGTAATCTTGACAAGACGAGCGACTCATTCTATTGCATAAACAGAACGCATAAAGGAAGATTTTACAATCTGCTTGTAAAGAACGGTTATCTCGGCTGCTGCATGGCATTTCAAAGAAAAATATTAGAATATGCACTTCCTTTTCCGAAAGATATTCCTATGCACGATATATGGATAGGAAACGTATCAGCATTCTATTTCAATGTTAAGTTCATACCGGAAAAGCTGATTTTATTCAGAAGACACGGCAACAATGCTTCTCATACTGCTGCCAAAAGCATCTTTTCTTTAAAGGATATGCTTAGATTCAGATACTTGACATTAAAGAATTTAATTTTAATAAAACTTAAAAAATAACGTACATATATAAAAAAACACCATTTTTACGTTATTAGTTTATAACGAAATGTAATGTCTGAGACAATATTATTATCTCTCAAACATTTATTTTCGCAGATACGGAAAAATGCTTTGGCATAACCTTAATAAATTCTTTATCAGAACATATAAATATAATGAAAGTATCAATCGTAACGGCAGCATATAACAGTGCAAAGACTTTGAACGACACGATAGTCTCTGTGTTAAAACAATCGTATGATGATATCGAGTATTGGATAATCGACGGATGTTCCACAGATGGTACTCTTGACATAATACGCAAATACGAGAAGGCTTTCAATGGGCGGCTTAAATGGATTTCCGAAAAGGATAACGGCATTTATGATGCTATGAACAAGGGTATCATGAATAGTACGGGGGATATCGTGGGGATATTAAACTCTGACGATTTTTTCACTTCCAACGATGTTATTGAACGCATAGTAAATAATTTCAGCGATGATATCGATGCCATATACGGCGACATTCACTTTGTGAAAAACAATCAACTCGACAAGTGCGTACGCTATTATTCAGGCTCAATATTCCGTTCTTGGATGGTGAAATTAGGTTTTATGCCTCCTCATCCTTCTTTTTACATAAGGAAAAGCATATACGACAAATATGGATTATACTCCACCAAATACAGAATTGCTGCCGATTTCGAGTATGTTGCACGCGTATGTTACAAGCACAAAATACGCACAAAATATATTCATTTTGATTTTGTGACAATGCGTGTCGGCGGAATAAGCACAAGAAGCTACCGTCATAGGCTTATCATATTAAAAGAAACAATAGATGCGTGTAAACGTTTGGGGATAAAGACAAACAAGTTTATGATATCATTGAAATATCCGATAAAGATATACCAATCGTTTTTTATAAGGAAATAGTTAAACTGTACACCGGCAGTAAAACAAAATCAATATATAATCATATTTACAAACGGGTATAAGTTTAAACATGATAAAAGCATTATTCTTCGACATTGACGGAACATTGGTAAGTTTTAAAACACACGAAATACCGGCTTCCACAATATCGGCACTAAAACAAGCGAAAGCAAATGGCATACGTTTGTACATATCTACGGGCAGACCTGACGCTGTGATAACGAACATTGATACAATCGAAAATATTATTGACGGCTACATAACCACAAACGGTGCATACTGCTATGTGGGCAATGAAGAAGTATGCACTCATCCTATACCCGAAGATGATGTTTCGATGATGATAAGAAAGTCGGACGAAATGAATTTTGCATGCGTAGTAGTAGGAATAAAAGACATTGCCATATACAGACGCAACCAACTGTTTGACGACGTATTCGAGGGATTGTTGAAAGTACGCAACACAGACAAAGCAAAGCCATTGGATATTGTTCTGCAACAGCCTATATTGCAATTCTCACCTTTCATAACAGAAGAGCAGGAGAAAGAAATAATGCCTCTAATACCTAATTGCATATCGGGCAGATGGCATCCTGCCTTTTCCGACGTAACGTCAGTGAATGCCGACAAGGGCAAAGGATTGATTTCTATTGCCGAACACGAAGGATTAAAGATAGAGGAAACAATGGCTTTCGGAGACGGCGGCAACGACATTTCGATAATAAAGCGTGCGGGTAAAGGTGTGGCTATGGGCAATTCGATTCCTGCCCTGAAAGAAGTTGCCGACTATGTTACTACTTCCGTTGATGAAGACGGAATAATTAATGCCCTTAAATATTACGGAATAATCTGACGGAAAGGCTTTTTAATCATTAACCGGAATATGACGTCATTTTCAGCAAAATATGACGTCATATTTTAAACTTGTTGATATCTGTTCTTTTTTTAATATGGCAATGTATGTTTGTATAAAAGAAAAATCTCTCATTACAATGCAGGACATTTAAAAGAAAGACCTGCATTATAATGAGAGATTGATATAAAGAAATCGGAAATAGGCAATAAGCCTATGCTTCCATATCTGTGAGCGTTATCAGAACGTGTATTTCAATCCCACTTGTCCGCGCCAACGGCTGTAATAGTCGTTGTAATTACGTGATGAATATTGTCCTGTGAACTGATATACCCCGTTTCCTTGATAGTTTACCGGGCTGTAATAAACTCCGAAAGCATCGCCGTAGGTATGTCCCCAATCCTTGTTAAGCAAATTGCCCAAGTTCAATATGTCTAACGAAAGCTCCAAAGCATGGACATATTTGCCTGTCTTGAATTGGAACTTCTGTGCTATATGCACGTCGAAATGATGCTCGAATGCAAGATTGTCAGCATATCTCTTGTAATATTCTCCGCGATGTTTGCTCAGATAAGAGTCGCTTGCAATCCATTCTTTCAACAACTGACGTTGCATATCTTGCGTATATGTAACTTTTGAAACAGATGTTTCTTCAAATTTCATCTTGTCTATCTGCTCGTCGGTAGGTATATACAGGAGGTCATTTGCATTGCTTCCATCACCGTTTACGTCACCATAGTAATATAAAGAATATGGACTTCCGCTCTTAGCCTGATAAATAAGACCTATCGTTGTAGTCCAAGCCTTGTTGCGTCCGTAGCTTAAACGATAGTATGCAGATGCCTGAATGCGATGAGGAATATTGTATGCGCTGTTTCCAAGTTCTGGGTCATTGGAATCGCGATAGGTGTAATTGTATCGCCAGTTACTTTCTGCAACAGAAGAAGAACCGTTGTTCACCGACTTTGATTTAGTCCAAGTGTAAGATGCCATCAGGTCGAGTCCGAAGTCGAAATGCTTTTCCGCTTTCAGAGAAAGGTTCACTGTATATCCCTTAGATGTGTTGTAAAGTCCATATACGTTACGGAAATCCGTACCTGTTGTCACTCTTGTGTACATCGGGCGGTTGTCCCATTCAATGTCATTGAATGTTTGGTTCATCGTTTTTCCAGTTTGGTCATAAGCAAGATTCTTATAGTAAATATCGTTAAGTGTCTTGCTGAATACAGCTTCGGCAGTCCAATCTATATCAAGTAAATTGAAATCGAATCCGAGATTTACACGGAAATTCTGTGCAAACTTAAAGTCATTGTCGTAAACATTGACAATCTGATTGCCGGTAACAGATTTAAGTTTGTCGGCATTTGCCTGTTGTCCGTTAGGGTCGAGAATGAGTTCTATGTCCTTGTTGTTAGCCTTGTAACTGTCATAGGTTGACATTTGAATACCTGTGTTTTGGAAATTATTGCTTATCCAAACATAAGGAATCCTGCCTGTAAATATTCCGAGACCTCCTCTTAGTATGAATTTATTATCGTTGTTTATATCCCAACGGAAACCAACTCGCGGACTGAACAAAGGATTGCTTGATAGTTTGTGGTTTGTTTTCACATCCCAACCTTATGAAGCAGCATAGGCATTGAATGGAGCATTCTCAGAAGGTGTGTCGAAGAATACCGGTATTTCCATACGCAAACCATAGGTCAGTTGGAAGTTGTTGGCAACATCCCACTTGTCTTGTGCATAAAATCCCAGTTGTCCTGCACCGAAAGAGTTTTTCCAGAAAGGATCTCCCGTTACTTCTACATTAGCATGTCCATAACGGAATTCGTTTATAAAACTTCCGTTTGGAGTTCCTGCCATATAGCTGTTATAATAACCAATGAAGTCATCATAGTTGTTGAAATAGTAACTTCCGTAAATATCCTGTATGTATAGATTTCCAAAATTGTAGAATTCGTTGTGTGTTCCGAACGTTAAAGTATGATTTCCTTTGTACAAAGTCAAGTTGTCTTCAATGGTAAAAATGTCCTGATCAAGCGAATTAGCCATAGAAGAACGTTCGTTACCGATGTTTACAGAACCTTTTCCTACACCGCGTATGTTTATCATCGGAAAATGAGTGCTGATGTCTCTCTTATCTCTCAC
>CALGRN010000066.1 GCA_937880835.1 uncultured Prevotella sp.
GATATTGACAGACTGTATGAATACTGTCTCGACAAAGGATATGGCTTCTATGGTCTTACGGCAAGCACGCAAGAGGCTGTAAATCATTGGCGCGACATCACGGGAGCGGAATATCAGTTTGCCATAACCGACGAAACGACACTGAAAACGATGATACGCAGCAATCCCGGAATAATGCTGCTTAAAGACGGAAAGGTGATAAGGAAGTGGAGTCATAACCGTATGCCGAAAGCGGAAGAACTCAACGACAGTCTCGATAAATTGGAAATAGGGCATATTCCTGACGACAGTGTACCGAAAAAGATATTGAGAATCTTGCTTTGGTTTGTGCTTCCGCTGTTCATTCTCACTGTTGCCGACAGACTTTGGGCATGGACACGATGGTTGAAAATAAAGAAGAAAAAGACAAAAATATATCAACTCTTAAAACACAAGAAGATGAGAAAGAAAATTGTAGCAGGCAACTGGAAAATGAATATGAACCTGCAAGAAGGCATGGCTCTTGCAAAAGAGCTTAACGAAGCATTAGTGGCAGACAAGCCTAACTGCGATGTTGTGATATGCACACCGTTCATTCACTTGGCATCTGTCGCACAAGTGATTGACAACAACATCGTAAAACTCGGAGCACAGGACTGCGCAGATAAAGAAAAAGGCGCATATACGGGAGAGGTTTCGGCTGAAATGGTAAGAAGCACAGGTGCAGAATACGTGATAATAGGACACTCCGAGCGTCGCCAATATTATCATGAGACACCCGAAATACTTAAAGAAAAGGTGCTGCTTGCACTCAAAAACGGTCTGAAAGTTATATTCTGCATAGGCGAAACACTTGAAGAGCGTGAGGCAGACAAGCAGAACGACATAGTAAAAGCGGAACTTGAAGGCAGCGTATATAACCTTAGTGCAGAGGAATGGAAAAACATTATCCTCGCATACGAACCTATATGGGCTATCGGGACAGGCAAAACGGCAACATCAGAGCAGGCAGAAGACATGCTCGGGTACATTCGTTCTACAGTGGAAGAGAAGTACGGAAAGGATATTGCAGAAGAGACTTCAATACTATACGGGGGCAGTTGCAAACCGAGTAATGCCGCAGAACTGTTCGCAAAACCAAACATTGACGGAGGTCTTATAGGTGGAGCTGCACTGAAAGCAGACGACTTTAAAGGCATAATAGATGCATGGAAGAAATAAAAAACTTCTCGTTTCGGCAGATCGTATAAATAATGACGGTCTGCCGAAACATATAATATAAAATACAAAAGATAATGAAAAAAATCGTCGCAACATTGATAATATCGCTTTGCGCAATAACAGCCGTTAACGCGCAGACATTCCTTGACAACCTGCAAAAGAAGCAGAAAGGACAAGGAACGGTAACCGTAACGCAAAGCAAGGACATCGACGACTTGGTTAACGGCAAAAACAAGCAGCATCAGACAAATACTGTAAAGCCAAAAGTACAGGACAAACAGAATGCTGCCGCTAAGAAAGAAAGCTCACGTGTTGTAACGGATGCGAACAAGGAAAAAGCTACTGTACAACACGACAAAGATAAAAGAGACAGCACACAAGAGAAACAGCATCAAGAAAAAGAAACATACAGACACGAACCGGTGCGCAAACCCGACACGGCAGAAAGCAACGAAGACTTCAATATACCTGAAATAAACACGCGAAAGAAGGTCATGCGAGGAAGCCATAAAGTGACAGGATACCGCGTTCAGGTATTTGCGGGAGGCAATTCGCGTAAAGATCGACAAAAAGCAGAACAGATACGGAATAACATAAAGATGAGATTTCCGACCGAACCGATTTACGTTCACTTCTATTCTCCACGCTGGATATGCCGCATGGGAAACTATCGCAGCTATCAAGAGGCAGAACAAATACTCAGACAAGTTAAGAATATGGGATATAAATCTGCTTGCATCGTAAGAGGAAAGATTACGGTTCAGTATTAAAGAAGTCTGATAAAACCATTCAACAAGGCGGTTTTCCTATCAGGGAACATCCGCAGATAACAAACATAACAATAATAAAGAAATGAATCCTGAAATAGAACTGCGCGACGGATTGGACGAACTTGCCGTGCATTATAAAAGCATTCTGCAATTATTAGGTGAAGATCCGGAGCGTGAAGGGCTGCAAAAGACACCTATGCGCGTTGCAAAAGCGATGCAGATATTAACTCGCGGCTACACGCAAGACCCGCATAAGGTACTTACCGATGCTCTTTTCGCAGAGACATACAATCAGATGGTTATTGTAAAAGACATCGACTTCTTTTCTCTTTGCGAGCATCACATCATTCCGTTTTATGGAAAAGTGCATATAGCATACATCCCAAACGGGTACATAACAGGACTTAGCAAGGTTGCAAGGGTTGTAGATATATTCAGTCACCGCTTGCAAGTGCAGGAAAGAATGACGCAACAGATAAAAGACTGCATACAAGACACTCTCAAACCGCTTGGAGTAATGGTTGTCGTTGAAGCAAAACACATGTGCATGCAGATGCGTGGAGTGGAGAAACAGAATGCGATAACCACCACAAGTGATTTCAGCGGAGCATTCAATCAGGCAAAAACAAGAGAAGAGTTTATGACCCTTCTGCGTGGCGAATCAAAGAAAATATAACGCATGACATGTTTTTATATCGCACGAAAACTCATAAGAAGCGGAAAAAATAACGAAAAATATTGTGAACATCACTATATATAAATAATGTGTAAATAAATAAAATAACAATTATGAAAAGAACAAAAACACATCTTATCCTTGCATTTTGCTGCATGGCGGCATTATTGCTGGCATCTTGCACCGAAGAACCGAACGACAAATACGTTTACACTCCTCTTACGCAAGAGCAGAAAACGGCTCAGATAAACACTATTGCGGGCAACTATGAAGGTTATGCTTACTACGACAGACGAGAAGGAAAGTTTACCGATTCGACAGAAGTGAAATGGGTAATTACCGCAAGCGACTCTTTAATGGTTATGGAAAAATTTCCAATAAAGGCTCTCAGAAGCCTCATAAGCGATGCAAAGCTGAAAGATGCAATAACCAAAGACAGTGTCAAGAGAATGAATGCCAATATATATCTTTACAAACCCTACGGCGTAGCCGATGAAAGATTGAACAGCACCTACTTCTATCATGTAGTGCCCTTTGGCAGCAAAGAGTTTGTAATGGACTTCTATCTGATCTACGGCGACGTTTATCGTAATGCAACATTGACATTCATTTCGCATTCAATTAACAGCAACCTGCTGTCGGGAGGTTTCTATACTGCGTCGCAGATGTCGTTTGAACTGATACCGAAAAGTCTGAAAATTACCAACGAGACAGGCGGTCTCATAATAGATTCGCCTATGAGCATGGAAGTGCCTTTAAGGTTTACAGCCGTTAAAACAAGCAAATAGGCAGATGAAACTGATTTCTTGGAACGTCAACGGGCTGCGTGCCTGTGTAGGAAAAGATTTTGAAGAGTATTTCAAAACATTGGATGCCGACTTCTTCTGTCTGCAAGAAACAAAGATGCAAGCAGGACAGTTGGAACTCTCATTCGACGGTTACGAGTCGTATTGGAACTATGCCGACAAGAAAGGATACTCCGGAACAGCCATCTATACGAAGCATCATCCGTTGAGCGTAAGCTACGGAATGGGAATAGATGAACACGACCACGAGGGCAGAGTCATAACTCTCGAAACACAAGACTTCTTTCTCGTCACCGTATATACGCCAAACTCGCAGGACGGTCTGCGCCGTCTTGACTATCGAATGAAATGGGAAGACGACTTTCTTGCATATATTAAAAGGCTTGACAGCAGCAAACCTGTAATAATATGTGGCGATATGAATGTGGCACACGAGGAAATCGACCTTAAAAATCCTAAGACAAACCGTCGCAATGCAGGCTTTACCGATGAAGAAAGAGACAAGTTCAGCACTCTTCTCAGCAGCGGATTTACTGACACTTTCCGCCATCTCTATCCCGAACAGGTAACATATTCGTGGTGGTCTTACAGATTTCAGGCACGTCAGAAGAATGCCGGTTGGCGCATAGACTACTTCGTAATATCGGACAGATTGCGCGAACGGCTTGCCGATGCCAAGATACACACCGATATATATGGTTCTGACCACTGTCCGGTAGAACTTGAACTGAAATAAGAAAAACAACATAAAACCCTCTCCGAGCAATTCTCAAAAAGGATGTCGGAGAGGGTTTTAAAATTCGGAATAATTTTTACAACGCGCTGAAATTTTCGATTATTTCAGGCTGAACATATTTTCGTGCACGAAAAACTAAAAAACACAAACAACTGATTATGAAAGACTTGACACAAGATAGAATTTATCATATATTCCGAAAGAATAGCTTTTATAATGTAAAAGCTATTCTTTTGCATTACAAAAGAATGCTTTTCAGCACACAAAAGTAACAAAACAGAATTGCAATAGTTATCCTTTTGCATCCCGAAAACGAAAAAACAGCTCTTAAAAAGCGTAAGAGTTGCATTTCAAGAGCTGTTTTTTCGTTTCCCAAATTCAGAAATTCATTTACATTTTAATAATTTTTCTGCCGTAAAGATATTATCTTCATAACAAACTCGTTGACGTGCATTGAGCAATCATTATATCACAATGAGAATAGGGAGAAAATCATATTGAAATTTATCGGCAAACATTCTCAGACAACACCAAATGGCTTTATTGATGCCGGAAAATAACAAATCCCCGTTTTCTAAATCAGAACTCGGGGATTTTTCTTGTAACAGAATAATTTGATCATGTGTTTCTTCTCTTATGAAGGTTCCTCTTCGCCTATGCAATCAGCACCGTGTGAGAGCGAAACGATCATATTTCGACTTTCCGTTAACATTCTTCTTACGGTAATACGATTATAATCGCAATTATATTATCTGATACCGTTATCTAATCATATCATCAGCAACACTGTTTGTTGCTATTTGTTTGCGATTGCAAAGGTAATGATTTAGTTCTTAACGAATAAGGTTTTAACTTTATTTTATCACCTTTTTATTCATTTTTTCGAGATTGCTACAAAATGCAACAACTGACATTTTGTAAACCTGTTCATAAACCATGACCTTTCATAAGACTTGACAGCGACACGAAAAAGCTATTCCTGCCGGCTTCACGTTGCATTTCGTCATTTGTCCGTTACAATCGCAATGCACTTCCGTACAGCATCTGTCAGGCTGCAATCCATGTTATTTTATCGTCAGTTCAACAACGCAGTCGATGTCTTTCGGCACTGCTTTAAGCTCTAACGTTACACCGTTTTTGCCACGAGTGAAATCAACCTTGCTGCGATCAACGAACATTACGGCATCCGTAACTTTGACATTTACGAGCGGAAGGAATAGTCCTTTGTCCTGCAAATTAAGAATATGCACGTAGAGTTTTTTTCCTTTCTGCGTGCTTACTCCCCATTCGTGTGGTGCAACAATGCCGCCGCGAGTGCCATATATTGTTTCTCCGTATGTATTCATCCACTCTCCTATTTCGGCAAGACGCTGCACGGCAGCAGCCGGAAGTTCTCCATCAGGCTGCGGTCCTACGTTCAACAGGAGGTTGGCATTTCTTCCTGCGGCACGCACGAGAAGATGTATCAGCTCTTTCGTTGATTTATACATGGTGTCGGTAATATTATATCCCCAGCATCTGTTCATTGTTTCGCAAGATTCAAGAGGCAGACGGCTTATGCCGTTTTTGCCCGAATAACCTGCTTTGTTCTCTCCCGGCAGGTCGCGTTCGAATATCTGTATGTCTTCACCTGCAAAGGGAACTTCGTGATGATTGTTTGCAACGAGACAGGCAGGTTGCAACTTATGTATAAGCTCATATTGTCCGCCGAGCTGCCAGTCGAACGGTTTGGCATCGCTGTCGTGGTCCCAAACGCCGTCGAACCATATCGCTCCGATTTCTCCGTAATTGGTAAGAAGCTCTGTAAGCTGTTTGTTCATGAACGAATAGTAGCTGTCCCAGTTCTGTTTATCAGTCGGTCTGCCGAGCAGTCTGCCTGTTCTTCCGAGCGGATAGTCGAGTCTGTGCCAGTCGAGATGCGAATAATAGAAGTTGAGCACAATACCTTCGCGCTTGCAAGCCTCAGCAAGTTCTTTCATCACATCGCGCTTGAAAGGTGTTGCATCCACTATATCGTAATCGTCTGCCTTAGTGTCGAACATGGAAAAACCATCGTGATGACGCGATGTTATCGTTATATATTTTGCGCCGGAAGCCTTTATTGCCTTGACCCAAGCATCAGCGTTAAACTTTGACGGACAAAATCCTGCGGCGAGTTTCGGATATTCCAGATAGTTGATATCCTTGTTGTTCATCACCCATTCTCCTGCTCCGAGCATCGAATATATGCCCCAGTGCAGGAATACTCCGAACTTTCTGTCTTGAAATTCCTTACGTGCTTTGAGATTTTCCTTTGTAGGAATGTATCCTTCTTGTGCAAAAACGGCTGTGCTTACAAGCAAAACCCAAATAGATATTAGAAACTTTTTCATTATTTGATAATAGTATTTAGAATGTCTGCAAAGATAAGAATTATTATTGGATTTGTTGTTATTCGACACGGCTTTTTGATTACATGCATGAAAAAGATTCTATATATTTGTATCTTTCATATAATCAGTAAACAAAGAATGAATAAAGGATGAGAAAATTACGAATTAGAAACAAGCAAACTTCATTCCCTTTATTTAGTTTGCAATGCTTAAATAAACACTTTATATATTATTGTTACAAATATAATATTTTCAGATGAAAAACAGTGTGTTTTCGTTGAAATAAATTGCCTCCTATACCCAAAATAATTATTTACCAATTCTAATAGAGGCAAATTGAACAAGACTTTCTAGCCTTCATTATTAAGTCTGCAAAAAATGGGCAGATCTACTTTCTTAGTATCGCGAAATACAAAGAAAATAATACTTTTTGAAGAAAATTATCCGAAAAGTTTGGCGAATTGAAATATTTTAAATAATATTGCGCCTATAAAAGAACAAACATTCTGTTTTTAAGTTTAACATTATGAAATTATGAAAAATCAAACAGATAAAGAAAATATAAGTAAAAGGGATATCATCCTAAGGGAATCGTTCAGGTTATTCCTGAAAAAAGGATATGCAGCAGTATCATTTTCGGATTTGGTAGAAGCGACAAATGTCTCTCGCGGGAATATGTTTCATCACTTCAAGAATAAGGAAGACATCTTTAATCATACCGTTGATAGGTTTGTTTTTGAATTCTTGACCAATGATGCTCCCGACTTTCTTGATGCTGCAAGTTCTACACCATTAAAGGACTTTATCGACAATCGTGTGGAAAAAATCGATCGGCGTATGAAATCATTTTTTACGGTGACAAATGGCACTGTTACTCCTGCCAATTTCATGGCTTTCATATTGTACCTGAAAGACAACTACCCTAACTGGAAAGAGAAGTTTCAGGAATATGAGGACAAAAATAACAGCGAATGGTATGAGGTGATTGAGCTTGCCAAGCAAAAGGGAGAAATTGTTCAAATTGTAGATACTGAAAAAATTATATCTTCCATTAGAAATCTCTATCTTGGATTATCGTACAGAAGTGCCTTGTGTAGTCAGCTTTCTATTTCTGAATTGAAAAATCAGATATACACAATATATAATTTAATAACCAAATAATATTCTTATGGAAAAGCTGAATATATTATCGGTGTGTAGGCATTTCTGACTAATTATCCCATTACCGACTGAAATATAGAAGAATATATTGGGAAAATTGATGAAAATCCATCAAGAGTACGTTCCATCGTACTAAGACAGAATAAGATTAAAACCCGATATTGTGGATTGTACAAAAAATGATAATAAAAGAGTATTTAATTTGTAACAACCTGTTTACTATGAGCAGAATAATAGAACTACTTTGCATATTTTTGTTAATACCTGTATCCGCATTTTCTCAATACTGTGTGCAAGGAAAGGTAACGGACGAGAAAGGAGTCGGCATAAATGAAGTGCAAATATACCTTTATCAGAACGGAGAACTGGCGGCATTGGCACATTCGAATACGAATGGAGAATACCGCACAGGGAAAGTATCTCAGGGAAAATATCACGTAGTAGCAAGTTGTGTAGGGCTCACAAGCAAGGAAGATTCTGTAACGATAGACCAAGATGTAACCTTGAATTTCATTCTCGAAACGAGAAACATTATGCTCGACAGCGTTGTTGTCAAGGGTAGAAGTAACCGTGCCACATCAAAGGGGCATATATTCTACCTTTCAAAGAAAGCGAAGGAAAGTGGAAACCCTTTTATCGCCTTGCAGGAAATACCACTACTATACAGCGACCCTGTAAGTGAAAGCGTACGTTCTTCCGATGGACAGTCGATGATGATACTCATTGACGGCATGCGAGTGAATTCCGGTATAAGCCCCATTGATCCGTCACGCATAAAGTCTGTTGAGATAATAGACGTGGTGGGAGCAAAGTATATGCGGCAAGGGGTGAAACGCATTATGAACATAAAACTGAAAGAAACTTCGCTATACACATATACACAACTGTCAGCACGTGCCGACTATCCGGAGAAATCCTATTTTGCAACTCCAAAGTTTGAGATAGGAAACAGCAGCATTTCGCTCTATGGCGATGCTTTTTTCAGCACAGGTCACAGCAGACAAATGAACGGTTACAATCTCGTAACACCAATGCTTGCGAAGGAATACTCGGGAGAGACAAGAAATAAAATCAATGACTATGATTATTCTCTGATGACTAAGTGGCGTATTACAGGAAAAGACTATCTTGCTGCATATATTCAGGGAAACGCAAGTAAGGAAACAAGCAGAAACATATCTCACGGAGAGCAGAACGAAAACAGCATCACACGTGACAATTCTTCCGATTACCGTTCACATCTGTTTTCAGCAACAGCATACTATAAGCATATCTTTTCTGATGACGAGGAAATGGAGATGTATGCCGTGTATTCTGACAATCGTGCAGACAACACAAGCAGTCTGGAAGAGAATGTAAATGGAAAGGGAGGCGTGAACACCCAGAAATACAGCAATGACCGCAAACTGACAACATTGACACAGGACTACTCCAAAGATTTCGGCAATGGTGGAAGTCTAAATATAGGGAACGAAACGCAATACTCTTATGATAGAATTGAAAACACCGGCATCGGAAGTTATACATTCAAACATCATCGCTTGAATGAGTTTATTTTTGCAGGATACAGCGGAATGCTGACACGAAAACTGACATACGATGCTACGGCTGGAATGGAGTATGTATCTATGAAATCTGACAGCATTTATCATCATTATTTCAAACCAAGATTGTCACTTGGCATGTACTACAACATAACAAACAGCATGAGTACAAGAATCAGCTACACATACGGTAACACGCCACCCTCTGTCGCTATGCTTAACCCATACAACACGTCTGCCGACACACTTCTTGTCAGTCATGGAAATCCATTCCTTATGCCTTCAAAGACACACTCCTTTGGTTGGAATGCGTCATATTTCAGAGGTGGATTGGGGCTAAACGCAAGCATTTCATACGGAATATCAAGCGATATTATCGAATCCGTTCACTTTGCAGAAGACAACGGCGTGCTGCTGACGACATATGAGAACATGGGGCGTTTCCGCTCACTGCAATTGAAATACAACATGTCATGGCATGTAAAAGGATTTTTCTTTTTGATGGACATAGCTCACAACGTAAGCTACTACACAACAGTGGGGGCAAAAAAACATTTCACAGGCATGTTGATATTGAGCAAGAAATGGGGAAAATTCGAAGCACGAACAGTTTTCTCCTATCAGAATTACATAAACACTGAATTCTCAAGGACGAAGAACTATAAACCGGAAAGCAACCTAAGACTCTCATACAATTTCACCCCTGACATTTTACTATCAATAGGATGCACAAGTTTCATAGGCAATCCGAGAAGTAAGACCACTGTAAGCACCGGCGCATACAGGAGCTTTACACATTCAACAAAAAAGACATTCACGCCATGGATATTGTTCAGGTGGAGCATCAGGAAGAACGAC
>CALGRN010000067.1 GCA_937880835.1 uncultured Prevotella sp.
CTATATGGTTGCCTACTCGCGGCACAAGTTCAACCCCCAAATCGGGCAATATGTTTATTTGTTCTACGAGATTTCTCCACAAATCGTTTGCCATAAGAGTCTTTGCAAGCTCCGAGACATAGTTTGTCGCAAAACTTTTACTTATGTTTCCCGTTGCAATAATCAAGTCGGAGGTGTATTTTGAGTTAGGCATTATTCCTCCGTGATCATCAAGATAGTAGTCGTCGTTATTGCTTTTTATGCGCACTATCGGCGTGCGCTGTGTTATGTTTATGCAAACCTGTCCGTCCTGAGTCATATAACATTGCGCCGTATTGACAAAAGGGCTGACGTTTAACGTCTCCTCTATCTTCCTCATATCGACGTATCTCATCGGCTTTTCCAACGGATACAGGTTGTTTTTCGTAAGGATATTCTTCAATTCCTTTGCACTCAGGAAGCCGTTTGTGCTTTCATCGGCAATGCTTATATTCACCTTTGTGCACTTCTTATCGCTGTCATCAGGTTTGTTAAACGAGGTGACTGCCAACACCAAATACACCGCAAGCACTATGTCGAGCGTAGTGATGATTGTCTTTTTAATGTTTACTCTCACTTATTTTTGAGTATCTTTGTTATCTGCGGCACATAACTGTCCAAGTCTCCTGCACCAAGTACGATGAGAACATCAAAGGTTTGGCTCTTTACCATATCTATAACCTCCTCCTTATGTATCATGCTTTTCTCTACACCGGGTTTCAGATTGTCATAAATCAGTTTGCTTGTCACGCCTTCAATGGGTTGCTCGCGCGCCGGATAAATATCGCAAAGTATAACTTCATCCAACTGACTCAGAGCATCTGCAAACTCCTTATAAAAGTCTCTTGTACGTGTGTAGAGATGCGGTTGGAATATTGCAGTTATCTTACGTGTCTTGTACAGCTCGCGCACACTCTTTGCGCTATGGTATATTTCCTTTGGATGATGAGCATAATCGCTTAGGAAAACGAGTTTGTCATTCTTTATCTTGAAGTCGAAACGACGTTCTACTCCGCTGAAAGTTCTCATCCCGTATCTCAATTCTTCTGCCGAACAACCGCTTAATTGTGCCATTGCCATAGCAGCAACTGCATTGTCTATGTTTATCGGGACAGGTTGTCCGAGAATCACGTTATATACATTCTCCACCGGCGAAACGAAATCGAAAGTAATCTCTCCGTTGTCTATCACGATGTTTTCTGCATGAAAATCCCCCTCTTCAAGACCGTATTCATACACCGTAACGTCTTTGTTTACATCGGCTTTCATTTCAAGTCCGGTATGCATTATAAGCTTACCGCCCGGCTGTATCAGCGTTGTGTAATGCCTAAAACTTTCCAGATAAGCCTCTTTCGTGCCGTATATATCGAGATGATCGGCATCCGTTGACGTGATAACACTCATGTAAGGGCTGAGCCAATGAAAACTTCTGTCGAACTCGTCGGCTTCTATTACTACGTATTCGCTTTCATCCGAGAGTATATAGTTAGTGCCGTAGTTCTTCGAAATGCCTCCAAGAAAGGCATTACAGCCTATATGACTCTGGTTCATGATATGCGCACACATAACCGAAGTGGTTGTCTTGCCGTGTGTTCCTGCAACGCAAAGACCCTTGTGCATGCGTGTCAGCGTACCGAGAACCTGAGCACGCTTCTCTATGTCAAACCCTCCTTCGCGAAAGAACTGCAACTCTTTGTGCTCTTCGGGTACTGCGGGAGTATATACAACGAGGCATGATTTCGGGTTGCGGCATACATGTGGTATCTCGTCAACGCTTTCGTCATAGTGTATCAGCATACCTTCTTTCTCCAAACGGCGTGTAAGCTCCGTCGGGGTTTTGTCATATCCTGCCACCACCAAGCCCATTTTGATGAAATAGCGCGCTATCGCGCTCATCCCAATACCGCCTGCGCCGATGAAATATACTGCATTTATGTCTTTTAGTTCCATTATCGGTTATGTTTTTATACAGCTGTATCCGTTCTACGTTCTAAGCCCTGAGTGCCAGCCTTACCACTTCATCGGCAATCATATCGGCAGAGTTTTTCAGACCGAGTTTCTTTATATTGTCGCTCAACGATTTAAGTTTTGCGTCATTATTCACCGTTTCCAAAGCACGTTTAAGCAGGACTTCGGGTGCTTCTGCATCTTTCACATATCCTGCGGCATCCTTATTCACGAGAGCCATTGCATTCTTTGTCTGATGATCTTCTGCCACGTTAGGACTCGGAACAAGTATAACAGGTTTTCCAATCAGGCAAAATTCGCTGATGCTGCTTGCTCCGGCGCGGCTTACAACCAAATCCGCTGCCTTGTATGCAGCACCCATATCAGTGATGAAAGCCATTGTTTTGAGCATCGGCATTGCTTTTCTTCCGTTCAGTACGGTTTCTATTGCATCATAATAGAACTTTCCCGTTTGCAGGATAAACTGCACTCCGCTCTTTTCCACATCGTCGAGATGCTTCATTATGCTGTCGTTTATTGTGCGTGCGCCGAGACTTCCCCCGATAAGGAGTATTGTTTTCTTATTCGGATCAAGCCCGAAGCTCGCCACGGCGTCTTCTTTCGACATAGCCGTCTCTATCAAATTCTGTCTCACGGGATTGCCCGTCATCACTATTTTGTCAGCAGGAAAGAACCTCTCCATGCCCTCGTAAGCCACACATATCTTGCTTGCTTTCTTGGCAAGCAACTTGTTTGTCACTCCTGCATAAGAGTTCTGCTCCTGTATAAGGCACGGTATGCCCATGTCGGCACATTTATTAAGCGTGGGACCGCTTGCATATCCGCCCACTCCGACAGCTGCCATAGGGCGGAATTCTTTTATTATCCGCGCTGCCAAACGTTGGCTTTGCCATATCTTATATAATACTGCGAAGTTTTTCAGAAGGTTTTTTCTGTCGAAACCGCATATCGGTAAGCCTTTTATTTCATATCCCGCAGCCGGCACGCGTTCCATTTCCATTCTGCCGAGTGCACCCACGAAAAGTATCTTTGCATAAGGATGTTTCGACTTTATGGCATTTGCTATCGACACGGCAGGGAATATATGCCCTCCTGTACCGCCGCCACTGATTATTATCCTTAATTCTCCGTCCATTTCTCTTTATACCGGTTTATTATGCAAAAGTAATCATTTTTTTTCTCTTTACGCAGTTTTCACCATATTTTATTTGCGTACATATTTATTTTTATTATAAAAGCAATATATCGTAAAGACAATACTGCGAAGACGAGATAGCAGAAGAAGAATGCATGAAAGATTAAGCAGGGTTGCTTTTCTATTTACAAAATCGGTATTGCAGAAAAGAAATTACCTTTGCGAATTATCTTTACAATCGTTTAAAATACTCGTGTATATGACACCTCAGCTATATTATCACGAAAAAGCACAAAAAACATAACACTCTGAAAACAAACCTATTGGCAGATTTTACGATAACTGTCAGCTTGCAAAAGCTATCCTTTTACATCGCGAAAGGATAGCTTTTACAGTGTAATAGATGTTGTTTTGGTGTGCAAAAGTTACGAAACAGAAATGCAAAAGGATAGCTTTTGCATCATAAAAACGAAAAAACAGCTCCGGAAAAGGATTGTTTTCACTTTTTCAGAGCTGTTTTCTTATGTTTCTTACTTGTAAATATCTTTACATTATACTTTTAAAAACAGAGTATACTCTCTATGTAATAAAACTTTACATAAAACGGTTCAGGCAGCTGCCACTGCCACATCCGTGCCGTCGGTTTCTTTCTTTTTTGCCGAACGGCTTATGCTAAGTATCGCTCCTATGTATATGCAGTTTATGATAGTTGATGTTCCTCCCTTGCTTATTAAAGGCAAAGGCTGTCCCGTAACCGGCACTAATCCTACGGCAACAAGCATGTTGAACAGAGCCTGAACAACCAAAAGCAACGCCAGTCCCATAGCAAGAAAGGCAGGAAAATTATTCTCGCATCGGCTCGCAATGCGCCCGGTACGGAACAGAAGCACTATGTAAAGGAACAAAACTCCTACTGCTCCCGCTATTCCCATTTCCTCAATGATTATCGCATATATGAAATCTGAGAACGCTTGCGATAGGAAATCGCGCTCAACAGAATTGCCGGGACCTTTTCCTATCACGTTTGAAGAGGCGATAGCTATCTTCGCATGTCCTTCCTGAGCATCCTTATCGAGGTCGAAATCTTCTGGTGCTACATACTTATCGTCAAGGAAATTGTCTATACGTGCTTTCCATGTGTCGGCTCGGTGGAAAAGTTTGTCTATCATTCCCGACTCCTTTTTCTTCTCCACAACCTCCGTCATGTTGTTCTTTTCGTTTTCTTTCTCATGGTCAACTCCCACAAGCATTATCATGGAAAATACGAAAACGCCCGACAGCATTACCACTCCGAGCAGCTTTCCCAACTGCGTGTAGGGCACGCGACCTATGAACATCATAATGAAAATGACAACGCATAGCAGCGCAGCGGTTGATAAATTCTCAAGCACAATAAGCGGAATGATTGCCGCGCATACTGCAAGCACATATTTGAACGCACGCTTGTCTGCTCCGTGTTCCGTCTGCATGGCACTCAATATCTGAGCCACTGCAAGCACCATAGTGCCTTTGGCTATTTCGGAAGGCTGAAACTGTATTCCCACAAAACTTATCCAACGGCTCGCTCCGTTAGTTGCCTGACCTGCAATAAGCACCCATAGCAATGTAAGAATGGATATGATGAGCAGAAACGGGGTAACTATCTTGAAGTATTTGCACTTGACGTTGAGCACGACAACCGTGCCGAAGAAGCCGACAAGCAACAGTCCGCTGTGCTTTATCATAGGACTGAGATAGCTTCCCGACTTGTATGTGAGCTCGGAAGAAGCGGAAAAAACCTCTACGATGCTTATCATACAAAGGAAAAAGAATACCATCCATATTACTTTGTCGCCCTTGAAGATGTTTCCTAAGTTTTGTTTGTCCATCTGTTTTATCTTTAAAGACTTTTTACCAACGTTTTAAACTGCTCTCCTCTGTCTTCCATGTTCTTGAAGAGATCGAAGCTGGCGCAGCACGGACTGAGCAGAACTGTGTCGCCGGGCTTTGCCATTTCGCTGCAAGCCTGCACACACTCTTTCATGCTGTGGGTGTCTCTTATCGGTATTCCGAAATCATCGAAGAAAGCATGCAGCTTACTGTTGTCTGCTCCGAGAAACACCAATCCGGCGCATTTCTCTTTCACGAGGTCTTTTATCTCGTTGTAGTCGTTGCCCTTGTCCTTGCCTCCTATTATCAGAATGACAGGTGTTTTCATGCTTTCAAGGGCATACCAGCAGGCATCCACGTTAGTTGCCTTTGAGTCGTTTATATATTGCACTCCGCCCACTTTAACCACCTTTTCCAGTCTGTGCTCAACTACGGGAAAATCGCTAAGGCTCTTTCTTATCACTTCTTTCTTTATTCCGGGTATGTTGGTTGCTATTCCGGCAGCGAGAGAGTTATATACATTGTGCTTGCCGGTTAGCGAAAGTTCCTCCTGCTCCATGTTGAACGGAGTGGGTTTCTCTATCTTATATTCTCCTTCTTCTATGTAAGC
>CALGRN010000068.1 GCA_937880835.1 uncultured Prevotella sp.
CAATTCGGACATGTACAGGGCGAGTCCCTACATGCAGGATATAATATATACATCACAATCAGCATGTAGGGACAGCCCCCGTGTCTGTCCGATAAATGTAGAACAGCACCATCTCGTATCGGCATGGCTACTAAAACGTTTTGCCATACAAACCGTACTATAAAAATAAACGATATTAATCAAATTATAGAAAGAATTATAATTCGTCTAACTCACGTTATAATAATAAACAGAAAGATGAAATGTGTTTTATCAGAATAATAAAACATTGTAAAGAAAAACGATTTTATAATCAGCAAAGATTATAAGATACGGATGTCAAACATATACGGAAGAGTATATGTTATGCTGAAAACAAGGCTGAAAGACAAAGATTTAAGCAATAACTAATTATGGCTCAGAAGTTCTTTTGCATTGCTTATGGCTGCCTGTGTGACATCGCTTCCGCTCAACATCTGCGCAATCTCGTTCACACGTTGGTCACTATCTAACATTATCATACGGCTTATTGTACCGTCGGGAGTTTCTTCCTTGAATACTTTATATTGCGTTTTACCCATTGCTGCTATCTGGGGAAGATGAGTGATTGATATTACTTGTCGCTCATTATTTCCCATCTCTTTCATTATCAGTGCCATACTTTCTGCCGTTTTTCCGCTCACTCCCGTATCTATCTCATCGAATATTATGGTTGGAAGGCTTACTGCCTTGCTTATCATGGCTTTGAGCGAAAGCATCACACGAGCTATCTCGCCTCCTGATGCCACTTGTGATACGGGCAACATTGGCGTGCTGTTGTTGGCACTGAATAGAAACGACACTTTATCAGCTCCCTTGCGGGTCAGTTCTCGTGGTTCTACCATTACCGCGAATTTCACATTTGGAATACCGAGCGGAATAAGACGTTTGTGCATTTCGTCTTCAACTATTTTTGCAGCTTTTGCTCTTTGCAGTGTAAGTTGTGCTGCCAGCTTCTTGCATAAAGCAACTTTCTCTCCTGCTTCTTTTTCAAGCAGGCTTATCTCTTCGTCACTATTATCTATCTGGTCGAGTTGTTCTTTTATTCCATCACAAATATCAAGCAGCTCCTTTATAGTATTTACATGATATTTCTTCTGTAAAGTGTAAATGGTATTTAGACGCGAATTAATCTCATCGAGTTTATAAGGATCAAACTCTATACTGTCTTTTCTTGTGCCGATTTCCTGAGATATGTCCTTCAATTCTATGTGGCAACTTTCCAAGCGCGAAGCAATCTCCGATATTGAGGGATATACTTTCTCGATAGAATACAGAGATGCTGCAACCGACTTCATACGTTCCAATACTCCGTTCTCGTCTTCTGTTAAAACGGAATCAGCCTCGTATAAAGCTATCTTTATCTCTTCCGAATGGCTCATTATCTCACTTTCGGTTTCAAGATTTACCTGTTCTTCTTCTGAAAGTCTGGCATTGCTTATCTCATCATATTGAAATCTAAGGAATTCTTCTTTATCCTTGTTGGCAGATATACTTTCTTTCAGTTGTTCAAGTTGTCTTATTGTCGCGGTATAATCATCAAAAGATTTATTATAAATGCTTATAAGCTCTGCATTATCTGCAATAATGTCAACTACGTTTAATTGAAAATCTTCCTTGCCAAGCAAAAGATTTTGATGCTGACTGTGTACATCTACGAGCATTTCTCCAAGCTCTTTCATAAGCGAAAGCGACACCGGCATATCGTTTATGAAGGCACGACTCTTGCCCGATACACTTATTTCACGTCTCAAAATACAGTCGTCGGCATCATAGTCGATATCATTGTCTGAGAAAAAGGATTGAATATCGTAATCGGAAATAAGGAAATGAGCTTCTATTATGCATTTGTCCGTTCCTATACGTATGCTTTTTGAGTCGGCACGATGCCCTAAAAGCAAACCTATTGCACCCATAATGATACTCTTTCCTGCTCCCGTTTCGCCCGTTATGACAGAAAATCCGGAGTTGAAAGATATTCTGAGTTCATCAATGATTGTGAAATTACGTATATAAAGTTGTTCCAACATTATTCCTTGATTTTACT
>CALGRN010000069.1 GCA_937880835.1 uncultured Prevotella sp.
GGTAGCGGCTTGTTATCGCCTTACTTGGAAAGAACAGCGCATATATCGCGGACAGCTTAAAGACCTTACGCGCATCCTTCGCGACAATAATCTGACGTTGGACACATTGATTGTAGTAGGAGAAGCTATTGACAACAGGCACGGTTTGTCGGACTTGTATTCTAAACACTTTACTCATTTGTTCAGAAAAGCAGAGGATTGAATATTTATGATACTTGTTTTCGGAGGCACGACGGAAGGGCGCAGAACCGTAAAAGAGCTTGAAGAAGCAGGCAATGTGTACTATTATTCGACTAAAAACGGTGAACAAGACATCGCAATGAATAATGGTATAAGGCTCAACGGAGCTATGCTTGCTGAGCAGATGAGAACGTTTTGCATAGAGAAAGAAATCAAGCTGATTGTCGATGCTGCTCATCCTTTTGCGGAACATCTGCACAATACGGTTGCAGGTATATCGAAAGAGCTTGATATTCCCGCAATACGTTTTGAACGGATATTCCCCGAACGCGACACCGAAAACATAATATGGTGCAGCGATTATGCAGATGCCATGAGCAAAATGAGTGGTTTAAAGACTCTGTTAGCAACGACAGGAGTGCAGAGTATAGCTCGTCTTAAACCTCTGGAAGAACGTGGTATGCATGTTATATATCGTATCCTGCCGCGCGAAAGTTCCGTTGCTCTTGCTCATGAACAAGGTGCTGACGATGCAAACTTATGCTATTATGATCAAGGGGAGGATGAAATGGAAGTATTGCAGCGTTTAAATCCCGATGCCATACTTTTGAAAGAAGCAGGAGAGACAGGCGGATTTGAAAAGAAAATTGATGCTGCAAAGACTCTCGGAATACGTATTTTTGCAATCTCAAAGCCTAAAACTCCGTCACAATTCCATATCGTAAACGGTCCACATGGGCTTAGGAGAATGGTTGAAAACTTGCTTCCCGACTTTTATCCTTTGCACAGTGGGCTGACAACAGGCACATGCGCTACGGCAGCAGCACTTGCTTCTGCATATCGATTGTTGCTTAATGAATGTCCTGATATTGTCCCGGTGTATCTTCCTAACGGTGAAACAATCCACGTTTCCGTTGCTTATGGCGAAAGTTTTGCTACTGTTATAAAAGACGCGGGGGATGATCCTGATGTCACTGACGGTATAGAAATAAGAGCAAGTGTTACACTGCGCGACGATAATGCAGTTCAAACAGAGCAGATAGAGATATTAGGTGGCGATGGAGTAGGAACAATAACGTTGAAAGGTTTCGATTATCCGCCGGGCTCACCGGCAATAAATAAAGTTCCGAGACAAATGATAAGAGAAAATATAACAAGGCGATTGAAGCCTGATAAACCTCTTGTCGTAACCATATCCATACCAAAAGGAAAGGAATTGGCACGCAAAACGTTTAATCCGAGAATAGGAATTGTCAACGGAATATCTGTTGTCGGCGTTTCAGGAATAATCAAACCATTCTCAAAAGAGGGCTTTCTCGATTCTATCCGAAAATGTATGGATGTGGCAAAAGCAACCGATTGCGACCGTGTGGTTATAAATTCTGGTGCTAAAAGCGAACGTTACATAAAGTCTTATTATCCGAAATTGCCGTCGCAGGTGTTTGTACAATATGGCAATTTCATTGGAGAAACAATAAAAATGGCATCAGAAGTCGGTTTCAGAAAACTGACATTAGGCGTTATGATTGGTAAAGCGGTGAAGCTGGCAGCAGGAAATCTTGATACTCATAGTCATAAAGTGACAATGAATAAGGATTTTATTGTTGACATTGTTAAGTCTTCCGGTTGTGATGAAGAAACTGTTCAGAAAGCAAAAGGCATTAATCTTGCCCGCGAGTTATGGGATATAATTCCTGCCGAAAACATACAGTCATTTGCCGATACAATCATAGAAAACTGCAAGAAATACTGCGAACCGCTTTTCGGTGTAGGCGAATTGACTATTATTCTTGTTAATGAGAACGGCATTATATATACCGCTTCCTAATCGCTTACTATCCTAATCGTAAGCGTTTCTTTATCGAATACTATACCTTTACGCTTAACGTAATTTTCAAGCACGCCGTTGTCGCCCAGTTCATGAGGCGTTCCTATACTCAGTCCGTGCTGCCTGTTCATCATCCAAACAGTGTCGGCAGTCTGTAATGCGAGTTCTAAATCATGAGTAGATAAGAATATCGTTTTATCCGTTTCACGACTAAGGCGGTGTAAAAGCTGCATCATTTCCACTTTACTTGGAAAGTCCAAGAACGCTGTTGGTTCATCAAGAAAGATTACGGGAGTCTCTTGTGCGAGTGCTTTTGCTATCATAACTTTCTGTCGTTCTCCGTCACTCAGAGTATGAATCATACGGTCTTTCAATGCAGTTATATTTACAAGACCTATCGAATGTTCTACTATTACCTTGTCTTCTTTTGATAACGTTCCCCAGAAACCTGTATATGGGCTGCGTCCAAGTCCTACAAGTTCGGTCACGGTCATATTCCTTATATCCGGTTTTCCTGTCAATACAACACCTATAAGGTGCGATAGTTGTCTGTCGGAATAATTGTCAATCTCTTTACCTTTTATATATATAGAACCTGAAAGTTTAGGTTGAAAAGCGGAAAGCGTGCGCAGAAGTGTTGATTTTCCTACACCGTTTGCACCGAGAAGACAAGTCAATTCGCCGCTTCGGATACTTGCATTGATGTTTTCGGCAACCACTTTAACATCCGATTTCTTATTGCTGTATCCTATGCTTAAATTCTCTAAACGTATAGTTTCTGTATTACTCATTTACTTCGTCCTTTCTCCTTTTAAATAAAACCATTGCTATGACGGGTGCACCCACAAGAGCTGTGACCGAATTTACAGGCAATGCGCCTTCAAAACCGGGCATACGGGCAAGCAGATTGCATAATAACGCAAGTGCAGAGCCTGCAAACAGACTGCCGGGCATAAGAACACGATGATCGGAAGTGCGGAAAACAGCCCGGCAAAGATGAGGTACGGCGAGTCCGATGAACATTATCGGTCCGCAATAAGCTGTCACGATAGCCACCAACACGCCTGAACTTGCGATTACAAGCATTCTTGCACGACTGATGTTCAGCCCGAGATTGCGTGCATAACCATCGCCGAGAAGCATAAGGTTCATGGTTTTTATGAGCAGCATAGACAAAGGAAGCAGTACTGCCATTATTATAATGAACAGCAACATCTGATCTCCCGACACGCGAGAGAAACTTCCCAGCCCCCAAACTACGTATGCCTTGACGTCCTCTTCTGCACTGAAATATTTCAATACGCCTATTATTGCAGTCGCGAGATAGCCAATCATAACTCCTATTATAAGCAGAGTGACATTGCCTTTGACCTTTTGCGAGACATAAACTATAAGTCCCATTACGGCAAGAGAACCTATAATGGCTGCCAAAGACATTGCCGCATCGCCCATATATCCAAGTCTGCTCAATGCCACACCACCCAAAGAGCCGGAAAGAAGTACCACGAAAGCTACTCCGAGACTTGCTCCGCTGCTTATTCCAAGTACCGACGGTCCTGCAAGAGGATTGTGAAATACTGTCTGCATCTGCAATCCGCTCACTGCAAGTCCTGCACCTGCGACAACAGCAGTAAGTGCCTGAGGAACTCTCGACTTCAATATTATGTTCTGCCATATTACATTCTCCGTTTCATTACCTAAGAGAATGGCGCATACATCGCCGACAGGAACATCGACAGAGCCAATGAGCAAGTTGACAATAAACAGCACAACGATGCTCATAAACAGCAATATCATTATCAAAGCCGATGCCGCTTTCATCACTTCAATAATTTATAATAAGTGGGTTTGTAGTTCTTTTCAACCAGTTCGGGATGGAAAATGGCGAGCAGATCCTTTAAAAGCACATCGGGATGAACAGGTTGTGTCTCATAATAAGGTGTCTCCTTCATGTTGCAGAATATAACCTGCTTCTTCTTGAAAGCCTTGAAATCGGCATTACGAGGGTCGCTCGCACGCAACGCCTCATAAGAAAATTTACCTGGAAAGCTGTTCAATATGCGCCAGTAATCGGCATTTGCAGCCATACTGTATATTGTTTCAAAGTCCATAGGAACGCCTCCCGTATGTTTATCATTTTTCAAAACGTATTCTGCTCCGGCATCACGGAACATCTGTGCGAGATAGTTTCGTCCTCCGACAGCAAACCAATTGCCTCCGTGCATCTCGCCGCTGAACACAACGGGGCGTGTTTTCACCTTGACAGCTCTTTGCTTTATCTCGTTATATCTTGTTTCTATGTCTGAGAAAATCTTGTTTGCTTCTTTCTCTTTTCCAATGAACATTGCAGTGAATTTTATCCATTCGGCTTGCCCCAATGCATCCAACTCCTTGTAACCGAGATGCGGAACGAGCGTGATACCTGTCTCTTTGATTGCATCATAGCCTCCGCGCTTGAACGGCGATATGAATATGACATCGGGATTGGCAGCCATTATAACCTCCTGATCAAAGTTTCCTTCCTTTCCTATCTTTACGATTTTGCCTTCCTTTATTCGTTTCAGTATCTCCTTGTTGTAGAAATTCTTAGTGTGGGTCATACCCGATATGAAGTCGTAAGCATCAAGCGCGGTTACGTTTGATATTTGCAGGGCAGTCATGAATACCGCTCTTGTTATGGGAACGTTTACCTGTGTATAGTCATTAGGTACTCCTTCTGCTTTCACTCCGTGCGGAATCAGCGCAAAATGGTATGTGTGTTGCTTTGTCTTTTGAGGATCTTGAATGTTTACAAGACGTATTCCGTTCTTCAAATACTTAACAGAGAACCCCTTTGCATATTCAGTATTGATTATCGCATCACTGTCGTTTATTGACGTTATTGCGGTCTTGTCAGCCTTGCGAGTGTTCTTCTGTCCGTTGCAAGATGCGAAAACGGATGCCGTTATAATTGCTATACCGATTATAAAATATTTCTTCATAAATTAATCGTTTTTCAATCTGCGTTCAAACGTTTATTTGTTTAGTTTTTATAGTATTAAAGCTAACTATCTTTCTCTATGATAGTTAGCTTTAAACTGTGCGCCTGATAGGACTCGAACCTACACGATGTAAATCACTAGATCCTAAGTCTAGCGCGTCTACCAATTTCGCCACAGGCGCGTTTGCGGATGCAAAGATACATTATTTTTATTTACTCACCAAATTATTTTTTGAGTTTTGAGAATACCGTTTACATATTTGTATGATGAAAAACGATAACATCAATTATCTGCATTCTACGTTTTATAGAAACTGTCGGATTTATGACAAAAGATGTTTCCATATATAATATTGTATATAAATAATGTAAAAAAGCGCAATATTCATGTTTATGAAATTGCAGGATGTAAAGTGTTGAAAATAAAGATGTTAAGAATCGGCTGTCAAAAGCATTCGTTTTGCGCTCTGAAAGCTATTGTTTCAGAAGACAAAAGCTATCCTTTCGCAATGCAAAAGGATAGCTTTTGAAAAGTAAAACAATAACTTTTGTAAATTCAGAAAAATCATACAATTATTTTGATGTTATGGCTTTTTGTTGTATTTTTGTTGCCAAATCAAAATAAAAAATTATGGAAAACAAAGAGAAAGAAATGATTCATTTGCCCGAAAATGCATTCCGGGAATTGAAAGAAGGCGAGGAATACAAGCCGATAATGTCGCCAGATGAGGTTTATCCGGAAGTAAATGCATGGTCGGTTACATGGGGTATTCTCATGGCAATGCTGTTCTCGGCAGCTGCTGCATATTTAGGACTGAAAGTAGGACAGGTGTTTGAAGCAGCCATTCCTATCGCAATCATAGCCGTAGGTGTGTCAACAGCCACGCATCGCAATAAAGCTCTTGGCGAGAATGTCATCATTCAAAGCATCGGAGCATGCTCAGGAGCAGTCGTTGCAGGTGCAATCTTCACTCTGCCTGCAATATACATATTGCAAGCAAAATATCCTGAAATGAGTGCATCTTTCTTGAAAATATTCATAGCATCGCTTCTCGGAGGCATCATAGGTATCTTGTTTCTGATACCGTTCCGCAAATATTTCGTCAGTGATATGCATGGAAAATATCCTTTCCCCGAAGCTACTGCCACCACACAGGTGCTTGTAAGCGGTGCAAAAGGGGGCAGTCAGGCGAAGCCTTTGCTGCTTGCAGGGCTTGTAGGAGGACTGTATGATTTCATTGTAGCTACGTTCGGATTATGGAACGAGAACTTTACCACGCGCGTAGTTGAATTCGGAACGATGCTTGCCGATAAAGCAAAGCTGGTGTTTAAGGTAAACACCGGAGCGGCAGTTCTCGGTCTTGGATATATCATTGGTTTTAAATATTCACTGATAATATGTCTCGGTTCGGTCACGGTATGGTGGCTTATAGTGCCCGGAATGTCTGTTATTTTCCACGAACAAGTGTTGAACATGTGGGACCCTTCAATAACTACCGCAGTGGGAGATATGTCGCCTGAGCAGATATTTACGGCCTACGGAAAGAGTATCGGCATAGGCGGTATAGCAATGGCGGGTATAATCGGTATAATAAAGTCGTGGGGAATAATAAAGAGTGCGGTTACTCTTGCCAAGAACGAGATTAAAGGTAAGGATGACAGTATGAAGGAACAAGTGCGCACGCAGCGTGATCTTTCTTTCAAGATTATAGCAATCGGTTCGATTGTTACACTTATTGTTACATTCATATTCTTCTGGTTCGGTGTGATGAACGGCAACTTGTTGTTTGCCGTAGTAGGCATTCTTCTTGTCACAGTCATAGCTTTCTTGTTCACAACCGTTGCTGCCAATGCGATAGCTATTGTAGGTTCTAATCCTGTTTCGGGCATGACGCTGATGACGTTGATACTCGCTTCGGTTGTAATGGTTGCCGTAGGACTTAAAGGAACGAGTGGTATGATCGCGGCTCTTATAATGGGTGGCGTGGTATGTACGGCATTGTCGGTGGCAGGAAGTTTCATTACCGACTTGAAGATTGGCTACTGGCTCGGTACGACACCTAAGAAACAAGAGACTTGGAAGTTTCTCGGCACGCTCGTAAGTGCTGCCACCGTAGGCGGTGTGATGATGCTTCTTAACGAGACTTACGGCTTTGCTTCCGGTCAGCTTGCAGCCCCTCAGGCTAATGCTATGGCAGCGGTAATCGATCCGTTGATGAACGGTGTGGGTGCGCCTTGGGTGCTTTATGCCATCGGTGCGGCAATAGCTGTCATTCTTACGTTCTGCAAAATACCTGCTCTTCCTTTTGCTTTGGGTATGTTTATACCTATTCAGCTCAACATTCCGCTGTTGGTTGGCGGTGCTGTCAATTGGTTTGTAACTTCTCGCAGCAAAGATGATGCAGTGAACAAGGAGCGCGGAGAGAAGGGAACACTTATTGCGAGTGGTTTCATTGCAGGCGGTGCTTTAATGGGAGTTGTAAGCGCATTGCTGCGTTTCGGAGGCATAAATCTCATAAACGACAGTTGGATTGCAAATCCGATGTCTGAAATCTGCGCGCTTATAGCATACATAATGCTGATTGTTTATTTCACAAGAGCTACGAAAGTGAAATGATTTGCATGGTATGTTCGGTTCGTTTTCATTTATGCGTTGACTGTTCCATGCCGTTTGGTGCAATAAACCGCGAGATTGAAAACCGTATGAAGATGTTTCATTGTCATAACAGCCGAACATAAGATGTTTTATTGAGATATTAAAAGAATTATCCTTCTGAATGCAGAAAGTTCATTATTTCTCATTCAGAAGGATAATTCTTTTACATCGAATACTCTGAAAATCAAATGCCACGAGCAGCATCTTCTTTCCTTTTTTGCCATATCTCAATGCTGTTTATGGTGTTTTGCCACAGTATATAGCAGCCCGGTCCCACCGTAGAAAGAGGGTTGAGATATGTGTATGCTATCCATATTGCGAAAGCAGTGTTCTTCTGTCCCAATGCCTGACCTGCGTTTATGGTGCTTCGGAAGAAATGTCCGATGTATCTTCCAACGGCAAACTGAACGATGCAAAGCATCAGCACAGAGCCTGCTATGAGCATAATGAAACCTGCGGATGAGTCTGCATGAAAGATGTTTTTAACCGTTGTACCGCTCACAATCATAAGAGAACATCCCCACGTATAATAGGAAAGATCTTTAATGCTTACTATCCAACGGTGCAATCTGCGCACGTAATGCTTCACGATATACGCCATAAGCATAGGCACGAGCAACACAATGCACACCTCGTAGAATATTTTCAGGAAAGCATCCATGAAAGTTATGTTTGCCTCTTTGTCTATCATCGGAAAACAAACAGGTATGAGTATGGCGGTTATGAAATTGGAAAGGAAAGTGTATGTGGTCATTTCTTCGATGTTGCCGCCGAGCTTCTGAGTTACAACGGCAGCTGCGGCAGCACACGGACATATAATACATGTAAGTATGGATTCAAACATTATGAGTTTTTCGTCCGTTATATTGAACACTATTATTGCACTGACTATAATAACAACAAACAGCACTTGGAACATCCCAATCCACAAATGCCATCTCACCGGTATCAGTTTTCTGAAATCTACTTTGCAGAATGTAACGAAAAGAATAAAAAACATGAACAAAGGAAGTATCGCATCGAATATCGGAGAGAAAAACTCCGATGCTGCTCCAAGAGCTGGAATGAAAGCGAATATCAGATAAACGACAACTCCGGTAGCAATAGACAAAGGGAGCGTCCAGTTCTTTATTAATGTTATGATGCTCATCTTTTAATGATATTTGCTGCAAAGTTAGCAAGTAAAATATTAGTATGCAAATATTTGCCGATACAGTATCATAATCATGCAGTCATTGTAACGGAAATGCAGATCTTCAAAACCATATCCCACAATCTTTCGTTTGGAATTTTCAAACGAGAGATTGTGGGGTATATCATATACGTGTCAGATATTATAACTAATATATTGAATACATATCAGGCTTCATATTACTTATAATCCGTTATATGTCATCTGCCGAAAAGCACCCCTAATCTGAACATGTAGATTATCTTTGCCATATAAACGCAAGCATAAGCGATTAATATTGATAACACAGGACTTATTATATATTCCATGAAATACAGATTGTTTTCAATCATGAAAGAACCCACGACATTTAAATTCATAACCTAATAATATAAAAGAAAGCGCACCCTTTGATTTTTATTTCTGCATCAGGCTGTCCGACCAAAGATTGCCCCACAATGAAACAAAAGTAAAAGGTACGCATATTGATTAGGCATATCCTCATTCCCCAAGGTTCATTGTGTAAAGTCTGGTCGGACTATTTTGATGCAGAACCTTTCAGAAACAGATACGACTTTCTAATTCAAAAAATCATCTCAACATCATAAAAGATGCAAAGACAATGCAAAAATAATATTTTATTGCGACATATCAAAATCAGAAAATAATGTTTTTATTTCTCTGAAAGACAAGCATCTGTATCACATTGAATATCAATATTATAAAAAACAGATCTTCGCAGTGTTGATTTATGTCATTTAGTGCTATTAAATATATTCCGGAAAGAGTAAACCGAGAATTGTTTTTATATAATAACAAATGTTTTTTTTTGCTAAAATAATTTGTCGTATATAAGATAAGTCTTACATTTGCCACGAATTAATTAAAATGCTTATTATGGCTATATCCACATAAGAGCAATAATTTTAAAAAATAAAATTGACATACACTATATTGGCAGCATTATTACACATAAACATATATGTGATATTGTGAGTCTGCATTAACAGAGAGTTGATATTTCAGCAAGTCAAGTATGACTAATAATTTTTAATATGAATATTTTTACTAAAATCAATGGTTTTGTTCTTGCTTTGATTGGTATATGCCATGCATCACCTGCATTGGCACAAGGGCAAGACACGAATTTCAAATGGGTGGGAAATGACATTTCTACCGTAGTTAACAACTCTGATACCGACATGAAGACGGTTTATCTTTACAATGTTGGCACTGGAAAGTACCTTAATATAGGAAGTTATTGGGGTACAAGCGTGTCGGCTTACAATGTGGGTATGCCTATTACCATTACTAAAAATGGCAGTAATTACCGAATGAAAGGTCCTCTGAAAACACCGCAAGGCGAGAATCTTGCCTTTGGGCGTAGGAAAGATACAAATGATACAAATTCTGTAAGTTGGAATCGTGTGTATTGCGACCGTGGAATTGAGAAGATTAACGGTCATGATAACGGTATCTTAGACTGGACTTTTACAAAAGTTGAGAGTGAGAATACTTATACGATTCATTGTAATAATGATGAAACCGAATATCAGATGGGAGGCAAACGATACTTGCATGTTTCAACTTCTGCAAGCAGCAGCAATCGTTTGGAACTTGACTACCCTAATTCAGTTAATGATGACAACGGGCGTTGGAAAATTGTTACATTGAAAGACCTTAAAAACGCCTTTAAAGATCAATATGCTTCTGAGGAAGATCCTGCCGATGCTACGTTCCTTATCAAAAACCAGAATTTCAGCCGTAGTAGTAAAGAGATCGAAAAATGGGAAAAGACAGGTTTTACATCTAACTACACCAATTCTGAATATTTCCTTTTTGATCCTGCCACTTCATATACCTACTATGTTGGCATGGGATGCCAAAAGAGTGATGGTTATCAAACAGAGTACGGCAGATATTGGATTGGCTCTGTAAGAAATTTAGGCAACAATGCTAACGCTAACGGCAAACTGATACAGAAAGTAAAGGTTTTGAAAGCAGGTTGGTATAAAGTTTCTTGCGATGGTTTTTACGCTACCAATTCTTCTACTTCAAACATGAAATCAGAGCTTGTAGCCTATGTAACAGGTCAGACCACAGGCACTTCGAACACATCGGTAACGCTTAATAAGTTTAATAAAGAATTCACCTACACGAAAGACGACCTTACACATGTTTATACTGCTGATAATCTTGCAAGTTCTTCTTCTCCCCGTGTAAGTCCTTATATCAAGGCGGCAAAACTTTTTGAAGAGGCAAAATACAACAATTCGGTAATGGTGTATGTGCCAAATGACGGCGATGAGCTTAATATCGGTATTAAGATTTCCGGTTCTGATAACAACCTTGATTGGACGGCTTTCGACAACTTCCAGTTGAAATATTGCGGCAAACAAGATCTTGTGCTTGACGAGGAGCAACTGACTGTTGACTATATGACCCAACAGAAAGATGAAACCCATGCCGCAACGTTGATTCTGAAACGCAGCATAAAGGCAAATATATGGAATTCTATTACTTTGCCCGTAAACTTAACGGTAGGTCAATTCAAGACTGCTTTCGGCAACCAAGCCAAGCTGTCTGTTCTGAAAGGAACTGATCCGAACCGTCGCACTCGCATTGTATTTAAGTCGGTAGATCTTACCAATGATGATGCTGTTGCCATAACGGCAGGAAAACTTTATATAATGAAATCTGTACAAGAAGCCAATGTAACAAACGGTTCTTATGAGAAAATTCTCAAAGATAACAGAAAAATAACTGTAAAGGCTCCTTATTTCGTAATCAACAACGTCACGCTGAAAACTGTCCCCGACCCCATTATTAAGGAAGATGCATTAGTTTCTTATAACCCCGACGTGAAGATACAGTTCTGCGGAGTTATGATTAATCATACCGATAATGTTGTTCCTAAATACTCTTATGTATTGGGTGGTAATGACGGCAAGTGGTACTATACACAAAACGATCTGCCTATTAAGGGATTCAGAACTTACATAGCTACCGGCGGTTCAGCAGGTGCACAGGCTCTGACGTTTACCATTGACGATGAAGACTTCGGAGACATTACGGGTATCAACGGTATCGGTGCTGATGAAGAAACAGACGGCAACGCAACCGTATATAACCTAAACGGTCAGGTAGTACGCAGTGGCTCATCGTCTCTCGAAGGATTGCCTAAGGGCATTTATATAATTAATCACAAGAAAGTTATTGTAAAATAAAGAGCAATGGAAAAGAAATTATATGAAAGACCACTTACAGATATTGTTGTGGTGACTTCTGAATTATTACAACAATTACCGGGAGCTTCATACATAAAAAATGGTGATGATGAAACTCCTACGCCTATAACACCGAGCGATCCTTCTGGTGGCATTGGCGCAAAAGATTTCTATGAAGATTCATTTGATGATTGGGAATAAGATTAATTAAAATAAATAGGTGGGTAAATCATTGGTTTACCCACCTATTTATTTTTGTCTAATCAGAACCAGTCGTTAAAAATTAATTTCAACGTATTCTATGGATATCTCCAAATGTCAAACTAAGGATATAATTATATTAAAATAAAAAAAGAGTGAATTTTTCAAAATACCGCAGTGATTGGAAACTTTTATTTAAACCTTGACAATATCGCTACGTCAAAAAAACAAATAAATAAAAGCGAACAGATGAAAAAGTTTCTCACATTATTAATAATGATACTGCCTGCGTTGGCGTACGCTCAGAACCGAACCGTTTCGGGGTATGTATCTGATAAAAGCACAAAAGAAGGTATTATACAGGCTACGGTACAATTACTGACTACGGACAGTGCATTCGTCAAAGGTGCAATATCTGACATGGAAGGAAATTTCAGCATAGATATTCCTCAAAACGGTAAATACGTCTTGAAAATCACGAGCATAGGCTATAAGCCCTTTACAAAGCTTCTCTCCTTATCTGATAACAATAACATGGATATTGGCAATATCGCCATGGAGGCTGATGCAATAATGCTCGAAGGCACAATAGTAGAAGGACATGCTGCCAGAGTGGTTGTGAAAAAAGACACGATGCAATATAATGCATCCGCATATCGCGTACCGGAGGGCTCAACAGTGGAAGCTTTGGTTGAAGCTTTGCCCGGTGCACAAGTGGATGAGGACGGAAAAATAACAATAAACGGAAAAGAAGTAAAGAAAATTCTCATAGACGGTAAGGAATTTATGACAGGAGATACAAAGACCGCAATGAAGAACCTGCCAACATCTATGATAGAAAACATAAAGTCTTACGACCAAAAAAGCGACCTTGCAAGAATAACCGGAATAGAAGACGGAGAAGAGGAAACGGTACTGGATT
>CALGRN010000070.1 GCA_937880835.1 uncultured Prevotella sp.
CAGAGTATGTTGCCGAGCTATGAAATGTATTCTGACAAACTTTAAACAAATAACTATTTTGGTATATAAAAACCATGTTGTTTGTAAATTAATTCGGCGAACTCACGTTAAATATATATTAATTATCTGATGGTTTTAATTTGTCGAATTCATTTTGATCTACATTCAACCCTTTGTGTGTCTTGTTTTCTATCATCAGTCGTTATTCTTCCTGTTTTCCAATGTTTCTCGGATGATGTTCCAATATCGCTTTTCTTAGCATCGAAGTGTCAATATGTGTATATATCTCAGTTGTTCCGATGCTCTCATGTCCCAACATTGCCTGAATGGAACGCAAGTCTGCCCCGCCTTCGAGAAGCGCAGTTGCAAAACTGTGTCGAAGCGTATGAGGCGATATAACCTTTTTTATTCCTGCTTCGTTTGCAGTGCGTTTTATCATTATAAGTATCATGGTGCGTGTCAGATGCGCCCCTCTTCTGTTAAGGAAAACATAATCTTCCTCGCCTTGTTTTATTTTCATTAGGTTTCTGTCTATAAACCAAAAGTCCAATTCTTTTAACGCACGCGGCGAAATAGGCACAAGGCGTTCCTTGCTCCCTTTACCCGTAACGCGTATGAACTGTTCTTCCGCATATAAATTCGACAGTTTCATATTTACCAGTTCCGACACGCGAAGACCGCATGAGAACAGCACTTCTATTATCGCTTTATTGCGATGCCCCTCCCATTTGCTCAAATCTATTGCCGATTCAAGCATGTCAATTTCTTTAACCGAAAGCACTTCCGGCAGCCGTTCGCCTTGTTTCGGGGATTCGAGCAGTTCCGTCGGGTCGTCTTTTATATAACCGTCCAATTGAAGAAAACGATAGAACGAACGCACACCGCTCAACACTCTTGCAGCCGAAGCAGCCCCCACGACATCATGAAGTGTGGATGCAAAGTGCTGCAAGTCTTCCAACTGCATCTCCTCCGCGCGCTTCCCTTGCTCCTCTGCATACGCAATAAGACGCTGAACATCGCGTAAGTAGGCTTCGAGAGTGTTTGGCGAATAGTGACGTTCAAGTTTCAGATAACGCTGATATGCACGCGAAACATTCGTAATTGTTTTCTTGCCATTCTCCATTTATTTAGCTATATTTGCATGCAAATGTAACAAAAATATCCGAAATGAAGATACAAATCATCAACGGACCAAATCTGAACATGCTCGGAAAACGCGAAACGGAGATATACGGAAGCAGCTCCTTCGATGGGTTTCTGACAGAATTGCGTGCTGAATTTCACGATATAGAGATAGAATATTATCAAAGCAATGTCGAAGGAGAACTTATAAACAAGATGCAGGAAACGGGCTTTTCAGTAAACGGAATAGTGCTCAATGCCGGCGCTTACACTCATACGAGCATTGCTTTGCACGACTGCATACGCAGTATAGAATGTCCGGTAATAGAGGTTCATATATCAAATGTTCACAAACGCGAAGAGTTCCGACGTCAATCAATGATAAGCAGTGCATGCAAAGGCGTAATCGCAGGGTTCGGACTCGACTCCTACCGGCTTGCCGTTGAAGCGTTGACAAGGAACAGAACCACATGAGTATGGACGGGATTTTAGAGAAATATATTCTCGAACACAGCGACCCGGAGGGCGATTATCTATACCGTCTTTACAGAGAAACCAACATACGCACCGTTCACGGACGTATGGCAAGCGGTCATCTGCAAGGCAAGTTGCTCAGAATGTTGGTGAGAATGATTCGCCCTGAGAACATTCTCGAAGTGGGGACGTTCAGCGGATACAGCGCAATATGTCTTGCCGAAGGACTTGAAAAGGGCGGAATGGTGTGGACTTACGAGATAAACGACGAGATGGAAGACTTCGCACGTAAGTGGATAGAAGGCTCTGCTGTGGCTGACAAGATACGTTTCATGATAGGAGATGCAAATACAGAAGCTCCGAAACTCGGCATAACGTTCGACATGGCTTTCATTGACGGAGACAAAAGGACATACCGTGATACTTACGAAATGGCATTGTCGATACTGCGCAAGGGCGGTTTTATTCTCGCAGACAATACCCTTTGGGACGGACATGTGGTTGACAGTGCATATTGTAAAGACGCTCAGACACGTGGAATAGACGATTTCAACAAGTTCGTAGCATCAGACGAGCGGGTGGAAAGGGTCATACTGCCGCTTAGAGACGGTCTCACTTTGATAAGAAAGAAATGATTGCCGGCACTTGATTTTACCTTTATCGCTTTATCATTGCAAGCGCATTGTTTTCCGCTTCCTCCATTTTCTCACGCTCACCCGGTCCTTTATCGTTTATGCCACATAGGTGAAGAATGCCATGTATGATAACCCTCATAAGCTCATCGTCATATTCCTTTCCGAATTTCTCTGCATTTGTGCGTACCGTATCCAATGAAATGACGATGTCACCGTTTATTTTTTCTCCCTCATCATAATCGAAGGTGATGATATCCGTATAGTAATCGTGCCCGAGATATTCGCGATTTGTTGCCAAAATACGTTCATCATCTACAAACATATATCCTATTTCACCAATCTTTCTTCCATATTCGGCAGCGACAGAACGTATCCATGCCGTTGTCTCACGCTTCTTTATTTTGGGCATTCTTACGCCTTCGGCATTGTATGTTATCATGTTTTATTCTTTTATTTTCTTTTTTCGCAGACAAATAGCTGTTACAAGGCGTTGCAGCTGTGGTCAGACGGAGTTTTTATTCACTTACATTGCCGTTGTCTTTGCATTTCGGAATAAACTCACTTACATCTTTTCCGAAGTGCGCCAGTTCTCTTACCATGCTCGAAGTGATGCTGCTAAGTTCAGGCTCTGAATAGAAAAGAATTGTTTCAACATTGCCTGTCTTGCGATTGATATCAGCCTGTTCGCGTTCATATTCAAAGTCTTTGACGCTTCTTACACCTTTTATTATATATGAAGCACCCTCGCGATGTGCGAAATCGGTAGTCAAATCGTTGTACGCTTTCACCTCTATGTTAGGAACGTCGGCATACAGACGAGCTATTGTTTTAAGCCTTACTTCGGCACTGTGCATATATTTCTTACTCTCGTTGATGCCCACTCCGATGACAATCTTGTCGAACAACGGCAATGCCCGGCGTACTATCGAATCGTGTCCGACAGTGAACGGGTCGAAACTTCCTGCGAAAATACCTGTTCTCATCTTGCGTTTATGAGTTTGTTGCTTGTTTCTTTTATTATTCGGCAAAGCGTTTGTTTATTGCATTATAAATTCCTTGCCGACATTGTTACATTCTCAATCCTATTCGAAAATATTTTGTTCCATTGCCATTCCCGTATATGGATTACGCCCCAGATGCTCGAAAGCGAGCCTTGTTGCAACGCGCCCGCGAGATGTCCGCTTTATAAATCCCTCCATGATAAGGAACGGTTCGTAAACCTCTTCAAGTGTTCCGGTGTCTTCGCCGATAGCAGTTGCAATGGTGGAGATGCCTACCGGTCCACCGCGAAACTTGTCGATGACGGTCAGCAGTATCTTGTTGTCAATCTCATCGAGTCCGTAACGGTCGATGTTAAGAGCTTTCAGCGACATTTTCGCAATAGAAGTATCGATGCGTCCGCTGCCTTTCACCTGTGCAAAATCGCGCACACGGCGCAACAGTGCGTTTGCTATTCGTGGCGTTCCGCGTGAGCGTCTGGCAATCTCCACAGCCGCATCGTCGTCTATCGGCACTCTCAATATGCCTGCCGAACGCTTCAATATCTTCGTCAGAGTTTCGGGTTCGTAGTATTCAAGGTGCAGATTTATGCCGAAACGCGCGCGCAACGGGGCTGTGAGCAATCCGCTTCGGGTAGTTGCTCCCACAAGAGTGAACGGATTAAGGTCTATCTGTATGGAACGTGCCGAAGGTCCTTTGTCTATCATTATGTCTATTCTGTAATCCTCCATTGCAGAATACAGATATTCTTCTACTACGGGAGACAAGCGGTGTATCTCGTCAATGAAAAGCACATCGTTAGGTTCTAACGACGTAAGTATGCCCGCAAGGTCGCCCGGTTTGTCAAGCACCGGACCGCTCGTTATCTTAAATCCCACGCCGAGTTCGTTTGCAATGATGTTGCTAAGCGTAGTCTTTCCCAGTCCGGGAGGTCCGTGCAGCAGTGTATGATCGAGCGGTTCGCCGCGATACTTCGCTGCTTCCACGAACACTTCGAGGTTCTCTACGACGCTCTTTTGTCCGCTGAAATCGTTGAATTTCGGTGGTCTTAGAGCATTCTCATACTCTTTTTCCGCCGATGAAATATATTCTTCTCTGATGTTGAAATCTTCATCCATAGTGCAAAGATAGTGCAATTCGGGAGCAATACAAAATAAAAGGAAAATTTTTATCATTACATCTGTTTTCCGAAAGGATAACTTTTGTGCTCCGAAAGTTATCCTTTTGCAATGCAAAACAATAGCTTTTTAAGCACAAAAGTTATTGTTTTGGAATAATGCAACAAAAATATTTGGAAATAAAGAAAGATATTTCTATATTTGTATTCGTGAATTTAATCACGCATGAGGCTTGATATAGCATACAACCGATATGAATTAACACAATTAAATTAGTTGAAACCATGAGAAAAAACAGATTTTCATCAATTATCGTCGCACTCTTATCGACGATGATATGTACAGAAATCGCACAGGCACAAGATGCCTATGTGGTGGAAAGAAACAACACATTGACTTTCTATTACGACAATGAGAGAGCTAACAGAGAAGGAATTGTTTACGGAATGCCTAATGAAGAAGCGTTTCCAAGATGGACAGATGAAGGCATAAAAACGAAAGAGCGCATCACAAAAGCTGTTTTCGACAATTCTTTTGCTAAATATCGACCTGCAAGAACAGTTCGTTGGTTCTATAACTTGAAAAAACTTGTTGCGATAGACAATATTAATAATCTTAACACATCGGAAGTAACAGACATGCGTTCGATGTTTCAAGACTGTCTCATGCTTGCCGAATTGGATTTGTCGGGCATGAAAACCGATAACGTTACCGATATGGGTGAGATGTTTTTCGGATGTTCAGGACTTGCAAAACTAAATCTGTCGAACTTCAATACGGCAAATGTGACCAGAATGGACAATATGTTCAGAGACTGTCAAAAGCTTGCATACTTAGATGTTTCGGCATTCAATACTGTTAAAGTTTACGACATGTCGGGTATGTTTGCAGGCTGTTTCGGACTTACAAACATTGATTTGTCTGGTTTCAACACATTAAAAGTTACTAATATGGCAGAGATGTTCGAGGGTTGTTTAGGGCTTATCGACCTTAATCTGTCGAGTTTCAGAACTGGAAGAGTAACCGACATGCGCTTCATGTTCTCTGATTGCAGCCGACTTAAAACGTTGAACTTGTCAGGATTTACAACAAAGGTAGTGGATGACATGAGGCGTATGTTCTACGATTGCAAAGCCCTTAACACGATATATTGTAACGAAACGTGGATGTGTTACGATTCGGAAGAAATGTTCAAGGGATGTATTTCGCTCAACGGAGCAACGTCATACAATGACATGAGGACAGATCGGACAATGGCAAATCCGCACACCGGATACTTCACAAAGAAAGTAATTGCCAACGCAAAGCCTGCTTACAAAGTAAATAAAACGGTAAAAAAGAAACAAAACAATAATTTATGGAGAAATAAAAAAGTAAATAAAGGTGGTAAAACCAAACGCAGAAACAAGTGAAAACGTAGGGAAAATAAAGCAATGACATGAACTTTCGGAATGCAAAAACATGACATTGGAGAAAAGGATGAAAAATAATCGTATGCCGACAGAAACAATCTTAATCGGCAGCTGATATGTAGCAACAATCATGATGATATGTAGCAACATCGATGTGGAGTAACTCCAAATAAACCAAAAAAACACGTTTAATTTGTTGAATATCAGAAAATATTCGTAACTTTGCAGCCCGAAGTCCGTGCGAAATGGTTTTTGCGGTGTTGATATCGCATGCTTACATCGGCGGATTTAACGTTATACGTGTGTTGTAAATGCGTGATTTAGAAAACTTTAAGATAGACATGAAAGGTTTGAATGAAGGCTTGAATGTGCTTAACTTCAACCTCGATGACGATTACTTTAAAGCAATAGAAGCCCCCGAAGTGAAGAGCGGAAACGTGCGCGTAAGCATAGAGATAAGTCGCACGAGCAACTTTTTCGACTTGAACATCCATTCAGAAGGCATCGTGAGAATTCCTTGCGACCTCTGTCTCGATGAAATGGAACAGCCGATAGAGACAACCAACCGCCTCACTGTTAAATTCGGAGAGGAATATTCGGAAGAAGACGACCTCGTAACGATAGAAGAAAACGAAGGAAAATTTTACGTTGCGTGGTTCATATATGAATTTATAGCTCTCAATATACCCATCAAGCACGTGCATGCACCTGGAAAATGCAATCCTGCAATGATGAGAATGCTCAACGAACATTCAGCTGCCCGAAGCAGTGAAGGTAAAGAGAAAGCCGTAGATCCGCGTTGGAGCGAATTGGAAAAATTAAGAACAACAATTAAAGATTAAATTAAAAATGGCACATCCTAAAAGAAGACAGTCGAAGACTCGTACACTTAAAAGAAGAACTCACGACAAGGCAGTAGCACCAACATTGGCAGTTTGCCCTACTTGTGGTGCTTATTATGTTTACCATACAGTTTGTCCTTCATGCGGCTATTACAGAGGAAAGGTAGCAGTAGTTAAGGAAGAGACCGTTGAATAATGAATAAAATCAAGGCGATAATCACGGGTATCGGCGGCTATATTCCCGATTATATCCTCAATAACGAGGAGTTATCGAGAATGGTTGACACCACTGATGAGTGGATTATGACACGTGTTGGAATAAAAGAACGCCATATTCTGACAGAAGAAGGCATCGGAACTTCATACATGGCAAGAAAAGCAGCGAAACAACTGTTGGATAAAACAGGCGTAGATCCTGATACAATAGATGCGCTGATAGTCACAACCACAACCCCTGATTATAAATTTCCTTCTACGGCATCTATCGTAATAGGCAAGCTCGGACTAAAAAATGCTTTCGGATTTGATATGTCTGCCGCTTGCTGCGGATTTCTATACACGCTCGATTTCGCTTCAACGATGATAGAGTCGGGACGATACAAGCGGATAATAGTTATCGGAGCAGACAAGATGTCGTCAATGGTTGACTATACAGACCGTGCAACTTGCGTGCTGTTTGGCGACGGAGCAGGAGCTGTTCTCGTAGAAGGAACGACGGAAGAGAATGTAGGATACATCGACTCTTATCTAAGAACTGATGGGCAAGGTTTGCCTTTCCTCCACATGAAAGCCGGCGGTTCGGTATGTCCTCCTTCTCATTTCTCTGTCGATCATCGCTTGCATTACATCTACCAAGAAGGCAGAACAGTGTTCCGTTATGCCGTTACCGATATGGGAGACGATATCCTTAAAGTGGTAGAACGCAACAATATGTCGGTAGATGACGTAACTTGGATTGCACCGCACGAGGCAAATCTCCGTATAATAGAAGCGGTTACGAAACGTGTAGGAGTATCAATGGAAAAGGTTATGGTTAATATCGACCGTTACGGAAATACAAGCGCGGCAACCATACCACTCGCATTGTGGGACTATGAGGATAAACTTAAAAAAGGAGACAACATCATCATGACCGCATTCGGTGCTGGTTTCGTTCACGGAGCAAGCTATTTGAAGTGGGCTTACGACGGAGCAGAGATGGCGAAAAAGAAATAAACGCTCTTTTAAAAGAAATAAACTTGAAAAACGCATCCTTATTAAAACAATAAGCTGATGCGTTTTTTGTTCATTTCAAAGGCAATTAATAAAAAACGACTATTATGCATAAAGCAGGTTTTGTAAATATTGTTGGAAATCCGAACGTAGGAAAAAGCACTCTCATGAATCAGCTTGTGGGTGAGAGAATATCCATTGCTACGTTCAAAGCACAAACCACCCGACACCGTATTATGGGCATTGTCAACACGGAAGACATGCAGATTGTGTTCTCCGATACACCGGGAGTGCTTAAACCAAACTATAAACTGCAAGAGTCGATGCTTGCTTTTTCGGAGTCAGCACTTGCCGATGCAGACATCTTGCTTTATGTTACCGATGTGGTGGAGAAGCCCGAGAAGAATGCCGATTTCCTTGAAAAGGTGAAGAAAATGACTATTCCCGTCCTGCTGTTGATAAACAAGATTGACGAGAGTAATCAGAAAGAATTGGGCAAGATTGTAGAAAAATGGCACTCGTTGCTGCCTGATGCGGAGATATTGCCTATATCCGCGCTCAACAAATTCGGCACTGACATATTGCTGAAACGCATAAAAGATCTGTTGCCGGAGTCACCGCCGTTCTTCGATAAAGACCAGCTTACGGACAAACCGGCAAGGTTTTTCGTCAGCGAAATAATACGCGAGAAGATTCTTCTTTATTATGATAAGGAAATACCGTATTCGGTAGAGGTGAAAGTAGAGCAGTTTAAGGAAAGCGAGAAGAATATCCACATCAATGCTGTGATATATGTAGAGCGTGAAAGTCAAAAAGGAATAATAATCGGGCATCAAGGTATTGCATTGAAAAAGGTAAGCACCGAAGCCCGAAAATCACTTGAAAAGTTCTTCGACAAGAAGATATATCTCGAAACGTTTGTAAAGGTTGACAAAGATTGGAGAAGTTCTCAGAGAGAGCTGAACAACTTCGGTTACAATCCCGAATAGTAAAGGGAGCGGTCTTGATGCGGCTGTGCGGGTGTTCCGGCAACAGTATTGTTGCATGCGATACAGCGTTTTAAATAACATTATAATAAGAAAAAACATCCTCGACGGCATGGAAGTTGAAAAACATTTCGACAGAAAGCAGAGGAATTAAATATAATATGGGAAATTTAGTAGCAATAGTAGGACGCCCGAATGTGGGCAAATCTACACTTTTCAATAGATTGACACAGTCGCGCCAGGCGATTGTGAGTGATGTAGCAGGCACCACCCGCGACCGTCAGTACGGTAAGTGTGAATGGGGAGGACGTGAGTTCTCCGTCGTTGACACAGGCGGTTGGGTCGTAAACAGCGATGACATCTTCGAGGATGCAATACGCCGTCAGGTGCTTATCGCGACGGAGGAGGCAGACCTTGTCCTCTTCCTCGTTGACGTGCAGACTGGCGTCACCGACCTTGACACCGACGTGGCAGCGATACTTCGTCGCACAAAGCTTCCGGTAATCCTTGTCAGCAACAAGACCGACAATAACAATCAGCAGTACTATGCTGCCGAGTTCTATAAACTTGGTCTCGGCGATCCGTTCTGTATCAGTGCCGCAACAGGTAGCGGTACGGGTGATCTCCTTGATGAAGTGCTCGCAAAACTCCCTGTCAAGGACAAGGATGAGGTAGAGGAAAACATCCCTCGCTTTGCCGTTGTTGGTCGTCCTAACGCAGGTAAGTCGAGCCTTATCAACGCCTTTATCGGTGAGGACCGTAACATTGTGACCGAGATTGCCGGCACAACCCGCGACTCTATCTACACACGTTACGATAAGTTCGGTTTCGATTTCTACCTCGTTGACACAGCAGGTATCCGCCGTAAGAATAAGGTTTCGGAAGATTTGGAGTTCTATAGCGTAATGCGAAGCATCCGTGCCATTGAGCATTCCGACGTATGTATCCTCATGATTGATGCCACACGCGGTATCGAGGCACAGGATATGAATATCTTCCAGCTTATCCAGAAGAACCAGAAGTCGCTCGTTGTCGTAGTGAACAAGTGGGACCTCGTGGAGGATAAGACGCAGGAAGTTATCAAAACCTTCGAGAATGCCATCCGCGAGCGCATGGCACCGTTCACAGACTTCCCTATCATCTTCGCGTCAGCAATGACAAAGCAGCGTATCTTCAAGGTGCTTGAGACTGCCAAGCAGGTATATCTCAACCGCAAGGTGAAGATCGGTACGTCGAAGCTTAATGAGGTTATGCTTCCTCTTATTGAGGCTTATCCACCGCAGTCGGTTAAGGGTAAGTACATCAAGATTAAGTACTGCAACCAGATTCCTGACACTCAGATACCGACATTCGTGTTCTATGCGAACCTCCCACAGTATGTTCGCGAGAACTATCGCCGTTTCCTTGAGAACAAGATACGTGATAACTGGGAACTCACCGGTTCGCCTATCAACGTGTTTATAAGGCAGAAATAGTAAAGATAATGAGTGATATTATTTCACTCCTGTTATAAAAAAGCGCAGTTTAAACGCTGTGGAAATTCATTACAGACAACAAACCGGAACTGCTCTGAAAAAGTGGAAAATGCCCTTTTTCAGAGCAGTTTTTGTTTTTATACCACGCTTGTCCGTGCATTACAGTCATCATATCGGCATCATATAAAAACCGTTACCGTTATTTCCTCGTTTCAAAAGTTATTGTTTTGCAATGTAAAAGCTATTCTTTTGCCTCCTGAAACAATAACTTTCGGAATGCAAAAGGATAGCTTTTGAAATGCCGTTTCCAATATGTTGAAAAACAGCACTGTAATAAATGCTCTGCGATTATAGTATCATCCTATCAGTCTTTTGCTCAGATAACGCACCGGATACCATACAGACAGCCATCCGGCAGCTATTACAGTGAAGAAGATAACGGCAATATCAGTGTAATGTATGCTTACGGGATAAGCGTCGATTACGAAACTTCCGCTGCTGTTTCCTAACGAAACAAAGCCGTAAACCTGTTGCAGTCGGCATAAAATCAAGCCTGCAATTATGCCGAAAACAGCTCCGGCAGCCGAAATCATACGCCCTTCAAAGAGGAAGATGCGTGTGATTTGCTTGTCGCTTGCGCCCAGATTGCGCAACGTCATCACGTCTTGCCGCTTGTCGATTATTAGCATTGAGAGCGAACCTATTATGTTGAAGCATGCCACAACAAGTATGAACGTGAGGAAAATGTATGCAATGAATTTCTCTATCTGCATTATCTCGAACGTGTCAGACTGTTGTTCATATCTGTCGAGAACCTTATACTTGTCTCCGCATATTTCCTTTATCTCGCGCTTTGCATCGTCAATATAGCTTCCCTTTTTAAGCCTTAGTTCGAGCGACGACAGTTCTCCTTGCATGCCGAACATGTTGCGTGCAAAGGCTATTGAAGTGATAATGTAGTTTGAGTCATATTTTCCTTGCTTCACTTGGAATACAACTCCCGGCGAAATAAGCGAGTCAACTACAAATCCGGCGGTAGGATTTGCAGAGTCGAATTGTCCGTCTCGCTGCGGAGCAAATATCTTCAAGTATCCTTCCCAAAGCGCACCCGTACCCAGAGTTTGTGCCAATCGTATTCCGAGAGTGCCGTATTCCAAGTTGCCTGCGCGCAGAGTGAACTCTCCGTTTCCTACAAGTATGTCGCTGAAATTGGTCTGCTCAACGAAGTTTTCCTCAACTCCCTTTACCTTAACCATAGCCTGTTTGCCCTTGTAGAAAGCCAAAGCATTATCCTCTACGCTTTCCGTTGCAGCTTCGATGTAAGGCAGTTGCCGTATCTTTGTCAGAATAGGATCGTCCGACGGAGCTGTTTTTCCCTTTGCAGGAACTATCTCTATCTGCGGATCAAACGATGTAAAGAACGATGCTATGAGGTCATGGAAGCCGTTGAACACGCTCATCACGATGACAAGAGCCATTGTTGCAACTGCCACGCCAACAACGGATATGCCGCTGATGACGTTTATTGCATGCGTACTTTTCTTTGAGAAAAGGTATCGTCGGGCTATATAGAAAGGAAAGGACATTTGCTTTTTACTGTCTTTTTATGCGCTGTTGACGAATGACCGAGATGCTTTTCCGTGCTTTAAGGCATGGAGCAGCAACTTCGATACACTTAAAACTACTTTTTCAACAATTCGTCTATATGCTCGATATAGTCGAGAGAGTCGTCTATGAAGAAGCGAAGTTCGGGAATTATACGCAACTGATTGCGCACGCGAGTGCCCAATTCGTAGCGTATAGTCTTTTCGTTTGCAGTCACGTTCTTTATAATCTCCTCGCCTTTTTCCGACGGAAAGATGCTCAGATAAGCCGTGCAGATGCTCAAATCGGGCGAAACACGGCAGCGTGTCACTGAAACCATGATGCCATGAGTGGCTCTTGTCTGCGCCTGAAAGATAAGCGATAGCTCCTTTTGCAATAGTCTTGCTATGCGGTTTTGTCTTGTTTCCTGCATTATGATATATGTTTTTGACATGCAAAAATACACGAATTTCGGCTAAAAACAAAATATAATCAACCGAAATCTTGTCCGTTGCAAAGTCGTAAAAAGAACACTCCTGAAAAGCATTTTGTATGACATTGAATATCAGAAGATTACAAACCATATTCCGAAAGCTGTTGTTTTACATTGCAAAAGCTATCCTTTTAGGCTGCAAAAGTTATCCTTTTGCGATGTGAAACAATAACTTTCGGAAAACAAGAATGACAGACAAGCTGAAAAGAAGGGTATAAACGGAGATTTGAGAATAATAAAAATGAAAAATATTGGCAATTGAATGACATTGTTTGTTTGTTACGACAAAATTGTATATCTTAGCACCATAAAAACAAAAAGTTCTATTATGAAGAATATTTCAGAACGCATCGCGGCTTTGCGCGAAATAATGAAACGAGAGCATTTGGCTGCTTTCATCTTTCCAAGTACTGACCCCCACAACGGCGAATATGTGCCGGAACACTGGAAGGGGCGTGAATGGATTTCAGGATTCAATGGCTCTGCCGGTACGGCAGTTGTCACAATGAAGTCTGCCGCATTGTGGACGGACTCCCGTTATTTCATTGCTGCGGAGGAACAACTTGCCGAAACGGAGTTTGTTCTCATGAAAGAGCGTGTTGAAGGAACGCCTTCCATAAGTAGTTGGATAGCCGGACAGATCGTTGGTTCAGGCTCTACGGAGGTCGGTGTTGACGGAATGGTTAACTCGGCAGCAACCGTAGAAGCTCTTATAACCGAACTCAGGCAGAACGGCGGTATAACCGTGCGCACCAATTTAGACCCCCTCGATACAATATGGGCATCGCGTCCGCCTGTTCCCAAAAACAAAGCGT
>CALGRN010000071.1 GCA_937880835.1 uncultured Prevotella sp.
AATCTTTCGTGCCATATCCGTTTCGATAAATCTTCCAGGCATTACGAGCACGTTGGCATCGTTATGCTGACGTATAAGATGTGCTATCTCCGGAATCCAACATAATCCTGCCCGTATGCCTTGATGCTTGTTAAGAGCCATGTTTATGCCTTCGCCGCTTCCGCATATAGCTATTCCCGGATAGACTTCGCCCCTTTCCATTCCTTCTGCCAACGCATGTGCAAAGTCGGGATAGTCGCACGAGTCTTCCGATAGTGTGCCGTAATCTTTATACTTATAGCCTTTTTCATCCAAATATTGCTTCACGAACTGTTTCAAGGCATAGCCTGCATGGTCGCTCGCAAGTCCTATTGTTTTTATATCCATAACATTACGATGTTTTGAAAATTATATAACAACGAATGACTAACCTTGTATGACGCTCTTTGCTTGATTGTTCATCGGTTTGTCATGCCGTTAATTACAAACTGTTATTCCGCAAGAAACGATTTCACCTGATTGTAAACATTCTCAGCAGTGAAGCCAAGTTTCTCATCCAAAACCTTGTAAGGAGCGGAGAAACCGAAACTTTGAAGTCCGAATACACGTCCGTTTGCACCTACAAGTCCTTCAAGAGTTACGGGCAAACCTGCTGTCATACCGAATATCTTTGCACCCTTCGGCAGCACACTTTCTTGATATTCCTTGCTCTGTTGCCTGAACAGACCTTCTGACGGAACACTTACTATACGCAGTTTTACACCATCCTTACGCAGAAGTTCTGCACCTGCTTCGAGCGTAGAGACCTCAGAACCCGATGCAAGAAGTATCACATCGAAGTCTGAATCAGACCCTGCCACGATGTAAGCACCGTTGCGGGCCTGCTCATAATCGTTTCCTTCGTGCAGCTTTGCAACGTTCTGGCGAGATAAAATCAATGCAGTCGGCGTGTCCATGTTCTCCATTGCCATCTTCCAACATACGGTTGTTTCATCTGCATCGGCAGGACGGAACACGCGAACGCTGTCCTTTCCACGATGATTTTTCAATTTTTCCATAAGGCGTATTTGTGCCTCTTGCTCGACAGGTTCATGTGTAGGACCGTCTTCTCCTACGCGGAACGCATCGTGAGACCAAATAAATTTTATGGGCACTTGCATAAGAGCTGCCATACGTATAGCCGGTTTCATATAGTCGGAGAACACAAAGAATGTTCCGCAAGCAGGAACAACACCGCCATGCAGATACATTCCGATGCACATACAAGCCATAGTCAGCTCTGAAACTCCTGCTTGGAAGAATGCTCCATTGAAATCTTTTTTCACGATGGATTGTGTCTTGTTGAGGAAACCATCAGTCTTATCAGAGTTCGATAAGTCTGCCGAAGAACATACCATGTTTGGAACTTGCTCTGCAAGAATGCCGAGACAAGCTGCGCTTGCTGCACGTGTTGCTATTCCTTCTTTCTGCACCAGCGTGCTCCAATCTATCTTCGGAGCGTTTCCGCTGAACCAATCTTTCATCTGAGCGGCTTTCCTCGGATTTGCCTTTGCCCAATTTTCTTCTTCTTCGTGACGCTCTGCGACAATCTTTTCCAAATCCTTTCTGCGGTTGGCATAAAGCTCTTCAACCTCCGGGAATATTACAAACGGGTTTTCAATATCGCCTCCGAGATTTTTGATAGTATTCTTGTAAGCGTCTCCACCAAGTGGAGCACCGTGTGTTTTTATGCTGTGTTCATAGCTTGTGCCGTCGTCTTTGAGCGCACCTTTGCCCATAACGGTCTTTCCTATGATAAGTGTAGGACGCTGTTCTTCTTTCTGTGCCTTTTTAAGAGCGTCTCTTATTTCATCGGGATTATTGCCGTCAATCTGCATTACATTCCATCCCCAAGACTTATATTTTGCCTCTGTGTCTTCATTCATTACCATACCGCATTCAGTTGACAGCTGTATGTCGTTTGAATCATAGAACATTATGAGATTGTTAAGACCGAGAAGACCGGCTATTCTGCCTGCTCCTTGTGATATTTCTTCTTGTATTCCACCGTCAGAAATGTATGCGTATATCTTGTGTTTCATCACCTCCTGTCCGAGACGTGCAGCGAGAAACTTCTCTGCAACGGCAGCTCCGGCAGCAAAAACGTGTCCCTGTCCGAGTGGTCCGGAAGTGTTTTCAATGCCTCGTTTTATGTCTCTTTCAGGATGTCCGGGTGTAGGAGAACCCCATTGGCGGAACTCTTTCAGCTCGTCAATGGTGAATTTTCCCTGCATTGCAAGTGCCGAATAGAGCATTGGCGACATGTGTCCGGGATCAAGGAAGAAACGGTCTCTGCCTTCCCAAGAAGGATTTTTAGGATCGTAAATAAGAAATTCCGAGAAAAGAACATTTATGAAATCTGCTCCTCCCATAGCTCCGCCGGGATGTCCAGACTTTGCTTTCTCTACCATAGAAGCTGACAATATACGGATATTATCAGCCGCACGGTTCATTAAATTTGTGTCATTCATTTTTATATCTTTAATGGGT
>CALGRN010000072.1 GCA_937880835.1 uncultured Prevotella sp.
AGATTTTTCGTTCAGAGCCATACTTTTTAGAAGCTACACCGAAAAATGTAGATAAAGCCTACTGTTTGAAGCATCTTTTGGAAATGACCAGCGTAATAGTATTGCAGTTATGCAGAGTTACATTCAGGATAGTCATAAAGACAAAGATTTTTATCGAAAACTCGAAAAAATGGTTGTTATGGCTAATAATGAGGCACATCAATTGCTTCAAAGTGTAACCACATCACTGTTTATGTTGTATAAGAGTGTGGGAGAATTACTTGCGGATTCAAAAAAGCCTTCGAGCGAAATTGTATCTAACTTAAAAGTTTTGATGATGTCATCAAGAAATAGGGATAATACTAACAATCTCGAAATGCAGTATCCTAATTGGAAAGTTTTTTTTGATATTATTCGAAATTATGTTATTATCAATAGTAAATATTAACCGGAGGTTAGTTATGCCCAAGTTTCATAAAACCAAAGAAGGTTATTACACAATTAAAGGTCGTGTAAAAAAAATTGGCATAGTAACATGGCATATATTTGATTTTGCCGTATTAATTCTGAAAAAGTATAATATGATTCGAGATTTGCTAGAAATCTCGAAACACACTTTATTTCAAATGATTGCATGCAACATGTTATACACAGAAAGTTCTGGTGTAAGCAATCTAAAAGATGAAAGCATCATTTCAAGCTCAACTTTCAAAATGACACCTGAAGAAAAAAGATTCTATGAATATATTAAAGCCAATAAGAAACAATTAAAAAAATCAGAAAAAAATAAAATACCATTAACTTCACAGAACACAGTTATTACAAAAAAACAAACAAATCCAAATTCAAATAACCACATTGGGGAAACTGTGTCATATACTCAATTCCATAAACCAGTCGATACTAGTTTAGAGTTCAATAATTACTTTAACTCCAATACTAGCAGCATACATGAAGCAATATTAAGAGAATATATATACTTTAATTTGCCAACAGATTCTAATTCCTTTAGCTTACCTAATGAATATGTAAAATACCAAAAATTATTAAAAGATTATTTATGTTGTTTCTGTAACAGTTTTTATACAAATGCAAATCTACTAAGAAATCATATTATAAGTGTTCATACAAAAGAATTGGAGAATTGTTTTAAGCAATGCTTTCATTATTACCTAGTAAATAAACCTAACATAACGAAGGAAAAAGCTTCCGAGTATCTACGAACCTTAGACAAAATTGCGACAAGTGCAAAATCAAAATCAAAAATTAATATTTACCGTCTTGTAGAATCCAGTGATAAATTATGGAAAGAAGCTCTTGTTAGTCTACATAATGATCAGCTCGTTACAGATACTATTATTAGATATTATAATTTTCTTGATTTAATAAGTGAAAACTGCGAATGCTTTCCATCATTAAAAATCAAGCATAACGATACATTACCAGATACTCAAATTACCACAAATAACAATAAAACAATCGGTCAACCCCAAACATCTATTACACCAACATTACCTAGATTACCCAAAATAATAAAAGTATCTGCACCCCAAAAAACAGAAATAAAATTACCTTCACAAATAAGTGTAGCCCCAATACCAGTAATAACTAGCTACCAAACACCGAAGAATGCCATAAAAACAATAACCTCCACAAACAATGAAATATCAGCAATTATTAAGAATTGGATAAATGTAGCAGAAGGTGCCGAAGCTTTTTTGCGGGCTTATATTTACAACAATTTAAATTCAAAAACCAACGAATATTTAAATTCCAAATTATCTGATAAGTGTAAACTGTTGTTTAAACCCAATTTTTGTGCTTTATGCAAGAATAGTTTTATTAACCATTATGAATTAGCTGCACACATCAAAACAGAACATTTAACAGAATTAGCGCAAAGTTTAAAAATGACTTATACTTCTTACATTATTAATAAGTATGATTACAATGCAAAAATCAGTAAGGTATGCAGAACGAAGCTTAAAGAATTAGAAAAAACAATAAAAGAACATTTTGATATTTCTATATTTGAAAATACCAATTATAATGATGATATTTTATGGATCGGTATTACAAAAAGATTACCTGAATTATTTCAATCAGAAATAAAACTCAATGATGCATTAAAAATAATTTATGATTATTTATGTATGCTTACAGAAGCCCAAAATGGTTTTCCAAACTATTCAAACTTAACCAACAGAAAAACTTCAACTAATTTATTTCTTGATTTTAATACTTTCAAAAAAAAGTATTTTATCCCTAATGTTGAAAGCAACAACGCCAAAGGACCTACTACAAATAGCCAAACGGAGCCAGCATACCAAGAAAAGGTTATAGCAAATAATGAAAGCACAAAATCTATTTTCCCCAAATCAGAAACAGAAAATATTACAATAATAAATAACGATGAAATAGACATCATAAATGCAGCCTTAGCCAAACATTACCAAATAGAATTAATAAAATGCTGTAATGGTGAGTTCTTTATGGGCAGCTTAGATACAGAGTTTGGCCGCAGTGGCGATGAACAATATCACAAAGTTGAAATAACAGACGAGTTCTGCATAAGCAAATACCCTATAACCCAAGAACAATATAGAAAAATAACGACACAAACACCTTCCCTATATAAAAATTCAGATTGTCCTGTTACCAATATAACAAGGAAACAGGCTATAGATTTCTGCATTAAATTAAACTCTATATATAACAAATCAATTCCAAAAGGGTATCACTTTGATTTACCAACAGAAGTTCAATGGGAATACGCATGTAGAGCAAATAGTATTTCCTCTCTATATAATAATTTGGATATCCAATCAAATATATTTACTTGTAAGAACTTAAATAAAATAGCGTATTACAAAAGAAATTCTCAATTACATCCACATCCTGTAGGCCAAAAAGAGCCAAACCAATGGGGTATATATGACATGTTAGGCAATGTCTGGGAATGGTGCAAAGATTTATATTCCGAAGATTATTCAGGAAATCAAGAATTAGACACCCAAAATCCTAACGACAAATACAGCTACGTCATCAAAGGCGGTTGTTTTGCTTCAGAAACCGAAGATTGCAGGATAGCAACAAGAGGTGCTGAATTTGAAGACAATTCTGATGAATATATTGGTTTCAGAGTTGTATTGGTTCGAAACCAACTACCAACTACAACAGAAGAAACAAAAGAAAAATCACTAGAGATTTTGCCAAAAACCTTTATTCCAGAAAAACCAGAAAGTATTTTGCCAGAAAACGCCACTTGTGAAGAAATTCATAATTTAATTAATGAATTACCTAGATTCACACTACCGCTAGATATGAATAAAATACCTGAAAACGGGATTTATTTTATCTTTGAAAAAGGTGAAATAGCACACGCTAACGACAGAATTGTTTATGTTGGGTCGCATGATGTGAATGGCAGACTTCCAGCCAGATTGAAGGAACATTTCAACATATTCAGCAAAGATGGCAGTATTCTAAGAAAGAATATTGGTAGAGCTATCTTAAACAAAAGTGCAGATCCATATCTTGAAATATGGAATATAGATTACAGCCAGGCAAAAAACAAAAGCTTATATGAAAGCAAAAGAGATAAACAATATGAGCAAAACATCGAAAATCAGGTTTCTGGTTATATAAACAACTGCTTCACTGTTGCTGTATTAGAAATAACAGACAAAGAAGAACGTAAGAAACTGCAAAAGCAGATTATTTCAGTAATCAATAACTGCGAAGAATGTAAACCATCAAAATACTGGCTGGGAAGGTTCTCTCCTAAGGCAAAAATCTCAAACGGCAAGCTCTGGATGGAAAAATTCTGATTAATACGGACTCTTATAAATGATGTTAATTAACATCATATGAAACAATCTCATTTATGAGTGAGTTTGATTAAACAGAGTTGATCAATTATTTATTGTTTTCTATCCTAAACAGTTTTTCTTTGTTCGATAATTTTACAATAAAAAATTCTTCTTTATTTAATTGTTCTGGCAATTTATCATGTAATATTGATGCAACAAATTGTATATTATCTTTTTTGTTGACGAAATCAGCTATTTTAATTAGCTGATTGTCGTGCATTAATTCTTTTTTATCATTCAAAAGGAAGTGGAAACAAGGGATGTTTTCTGCGTCAGCGAATAATGTGTATGCTATATCAAAACAGGAGATTTCACCTAATTTTTTACCTGAACTGAAATTGGTGTTGAAGGCACTGAACTCAAACCGCTTTTGGCCTTTCTGGTCTATTGGATCCGCTTTTAAAGCATACTTTTCTCCATACATTTCATACGAGACTAGGGAAAAGAAACGATTAAATTTTTCTATTTGTTCCTGTAATTTTTCTGAAAAATTCTTTGAAAATAATTTATTATCAATTAGGCTCAATTCTTTCTGGTAGTGATCTAACTTTTCATCAACTTCATACAGTTGTCTTAGAATACTTTCTAATTCACCTTTTTTGTGATATTTCTGATTTAATGCAGTAATTAGATTCTCCAAACTTTCAAAGGCGTCACTTTGTGTCACAATTTTACTTAATTCGTTTTCATGATCTAATAATCTTTTTAATTCAATGTCTTTTTGATTGATTTTTTCTTCTAAGTCTGGCAATTCCTGAGTAATAAACCTAATTTTATTCGCAATCATTTGGTTATGAAAATAATTTAGGTCTTCGAAAGTTTTATGTAAATTACCTATAATCGAAGTGGCTTGTTCATATAAGGTTTTTAGTTGTTCTAAGTCAACCTTCGAGTAGTTCTTTTCCAAACCCTCTTTAGCTTCTAATATGAGAGATTTCCTTAAGGAAAGTCTATTAATTTCTGAGGTTACTAGATTAATTTGATATTTAACTTCATTTAATAAATTAAATTTTTCTTCTAGTTCCTTAGTATTTGCTATAGATATTTTCTGTTTTTCAAGTTCGTCTATTTCATCATTGATTAAACTTAGTGCAGATTCATAAGCCGATTTTGTTTCAGTTTTTTGCAATCTAGCCTTGAAATTACTTTCTAATTTAATTTTAGTAAGAAGTTCCTGACGTTTTTCTCCTTCATCATATTTGCAGCCTAATAGAAATAAATACAGAGCTTCATATTCTTCATTCTTTGTAAACTTGTTTAAGCTTTTTAAAGTATTTGTGAGACTTAAACCTTTGTATCTAATGTTATGGGAAATTATTTGTCTAATTGTTGGTTTTTTTCCATAGTGAGATGGAAATAACATTGCTGTTAAAGCTTCTTCGAATTCATCGTTGTTGAGACTTTTGCCGTTAATAGATTGTAAAGCTTGCTTTCTTGGCAAAAAGTTTTTTTTGATATGATACTCCACGGAACTTTCAACATCTAAATTTTCTTTTAAAGTTAATTCTATTTGTATTTTCTTGTTTATTAAAAAATCTTTTACTAATGAGTATTCATTCTTTTGGTTTTCTGTATCAGAATAGATTTCCTTGGCACTTCCACCTAAACAAAAATCAATCAGTTTTAACACTGTTGTCTTTCCAACGCTGTTCCCTGTTTCTTTGCCTGTTTTTGAATCAGTTTCATCAACAATAAGATTTAAACCTTTATGAAACTTAATTTCTCTGATGATATGCCCTTCCGGGGTGGTTATTACTAAACTTTTTAAAAACATCTCAAGATCTCCCCTTTTTCATTTATGGTAATAAGGTCTATCAGATATAACCAATCAAGACAAAGAGTGAACATAGAAATACTTATTGGCTTCACATTACAAATTTTTTGATATAGCTCCAAATAGTCAATTGTTTTATTGTTTGCAAGTTGCTGTATAACAATTGAGCCATTATAATAAATAGTGTCGTTTGGATGAATGTTATCTGGTATTAGCATTTGTATTTAAAGGATTTTCAAAGATTTTGCATCTGACAAAAGCATCGACTACTATAATTGTTACATATAGCTCTAATTCTTCGTCTGGCATTTCCTGATAATTCCGACTATTGATAATTTTGTTTTTTACTTCTTCGATGATTTTATCAAAAAGAATATCGCCAAGGTAATTGTTTTTGTTTCTAAGATATATTCCTTTAAGGGCGTTTAAGACAGAATAACTCTTGTTTTTCCTTCCTGATCAAATGTCTGATATATATTAGTAATTCTAAAATGGTGTATAGAATAGTCTTTAATTGTTTCTGCTAAAGCAGACATTTTATTGAAAATAATTTTATCTTCAATATCGAATGGAATGCTGTTTGTTTGAATTTGATTTTCAGACCAATCAATTTCGGCAATCAAATTAATAATCTTTGTGAGATTTGAATCTGTTATATTAGGTCTTTCTGTGTCAGTTAATTCTTGCTGTATTAATTCATATACTTGCCTTAGCTTCACAGTAGTCAAATTTTGAATTATTTTCAATAAAAAATTTACATCGAATATGTCTTCTTTCGGTTCAAAGATTATCCCTAAGGGAATTTCATAATTTTTCAATGTTAAGTTGTTGGGTTCATTGGTTATTGAAATAAATTTAAAATGATAACCACTGTAATTCATTGATTTTTGCAAAGAATTTTGAATTTTTGTATAGGTTGCCGTTGAGGAAACTTGAATAATCAGTTTGTTCTTATTATCTATTAAATCAATCCCAGGAGTATTGGTTTTATTTTTGTTTTTTATCCGCTGCATGCTCGTGTCTGATGACATGTAAATAAAGCATAGGGAGAACTTTGTTTCAATCAGGACGTAATGCCTGTTGCGTTTTTCCCTGCTCCTTGTATTGCCTTATCGGGCTTGCGGATGATTATTTGTTTTTATAACGATTATTCGTTTTATGCCTTGAAACTACTTCGCGAACCATTCGTGAATAGCCGTATCGTAGTGGCTGCTTACGCCGAATGCGCGCTCTGCGAAAGCCTTTCTGTCTTCCAAATCGGTCTGTGCGCCTTTCTTGTTCAATACGTCGAGCAGCATGCCATATTCTGCTTTGCTCGGAACAATGACTACATCCTTGAAGTTTTTTGCACCTGCACGTATCAACGAAATGCCGCCGATGTCTATCTTTTCTATGATATCCTCATCGGAAGCACCACTCTCCACCGTCTGTTCAAAAGGGTAAAGGTCAACTATTACGAGGTCTATCTCGGGTATGTCGTATTGCTTCATCTGGTCTATATCATTGCCGTTGTCGCGTCGTGCGAGTATTCCTCCGAACACTTTTGGGGGTAATGTCTTCACGCGTCCGCCGAGAATAGACGGATAAGATGTTACGCTTTCAACTGCACTGCATTCATAACCGAGCGACTCTATAAACGTTTGAGTACCTCCTGTTGACAGAAACTTCACGCCTTCTGCATTCAGTTTGGCAAGAAGTTCGTCCAAACCGTCTTTGTGGAAAACCGATACGAGAGCGGTTTTAATTTGTTTTGTTAGAGACATATAATTACGTACTTATATATAAATGAGAATGCAAAGTTAAGAAAAACACTTGATTAAAAGCACTTTCTGATGAAAAAAAACGAAAACAAGGATTAATTTATAATAAAGAAGATAAAGAAACAACGTGTCTTGCGAGCGGTTTCGGGCATGTGGCAGGTGTGAAAAAACATGACAAAAATGTTGTTTTTACAGCCTTGTTTTATGCATTTTGTCTGCAAAAATAATAACTCTGAAAAAACGACAACATTGTTTTGACAATTCAATATCTATGTTTTTGCGTTGTAAAAGTTATGCTTTTGCAATGCAAAACAATAACTTTCAGAGTTCAAAAGTTATCCTTTTTAAAAGCAGTTTTTAAAGCGTTGATATTCAGTATAATGCAAATGCCGTTTTTTATGTTCTGTAACTGCATTCAAACAACGGCATACACGAATGACAAGACGGCGGAAAACATATTTCGGCAAGCATGCAGAAAGATAGCTGCCGTTATGAATTTTTATTACAAAAACAGCCCTTGTATGTTCCCTTTCTGCAATGTCTCCATCGTGTCTGTACGTTAATTAAAGCGCAGTATCCGCATTTCTCGTTTTTTATTATTACATTTGCAGAACAAAAAACATGGCAGATATGGAAATGAACGAATATCAGCAAGCAGCCTTGCAGACCGCTGTCTATCCGCAGGAGATGAAGATTGTATATCCACTTATAGGCATTACGGGCGAAACTGGCGAGGTTGCCGAGAAGATAAAGAAAGTGATACGCGACAATAACGCAGTGTTCTCGGATGATGACAGGCGTGAGATAGCGAAAGAGATAGGTGACATTCTGTGGTATATCTCTTCTCTTTCTTCCGACATAGGATATTCTCTTGATGAGATTGCAGCCATGAACATAGACAAAATAACATCGCGCAACGAGCGCGGAAAGATACATGGTGAGGGCGACAATCGCTGATGTGATACGGAAATAGCATATACATGAAAACTGAAAAGACATACGACTATGGACAACAAGAAATATATAGAACTGCTGCAAGCTCATGGAATAAAACCTACTGCCAACCGAATTGTCATAGCAAAGACGTTGGCTCATGCCGTAAGACCGATGTCACTTTCCGAACTGGAATATAATATTATGACGATAGACAAGTCTAACATATTCAGAGCTTTGAACGTATTTAAAGCCAATCACCTCGTTCATGCCATAGAAGACGGCAGCGACAGCGTGAGATATGAACTGTGCATGAGCAGCGACGAGCATGACGATGACGACATACACGTGCATTTCTATTGCGAGAATTGTCACAAAACGTTTTGCATGGAAGATACTCCCGTGCCGGCGGTAGAGTTGTCGGAAGGCTACGAAATGGTAACGGCAAATTATATAATAAAGGGTTTATGCCCCGAATGTGCAAAAAGATAATGTTTGCATTCGCTTTTCTTACGTCAAAATTGCACGTTTTCGGCAAGTCATGTCCTATCGTTGCACATTATTCTTGCATAATTCAAACCATACGGTTTTAATAGCGTAAAATCCATATAAATTAGGATTTCAGAGATTGATTATTCGCTATAACTTTGCAACGGAATTAAAAAACGCGAATAATTAATATTAAATCTAAATGAAACATTATGTAATTTTGTTAGCCGTTGCAATGTCGTTGAATGCCTATTCCAACGAGGTTGACTCTGTGAAGACCGGCGAACAGCTTGAAGAAGTGGAGATAATCGGTTTCAAACAAGACCGAGCTGCCATCTCACCGGTATCTCAATCGTTTGTGGGAGGACAGACAATGAGTAACAACGAGATGACGGGCATACGCGATTTGAGGTCTTTCTTCGCCAATTTTTACATGCCCGACTACGGTTCAAGGCAGTATTCACCTATTTATATAAGAGGTATCGGTTCGAGAGTCAATTCTCCTTCCGTTGGAGTATATGTTGACGGAATGCCCTATTTCGAACGTTCCGTGATAGACATGGACTTGTTCGGAGTGAGCAAAGTGGAGGTTCTGCGCGGTCCGCAAGGTTCTTTGTTCGGTCGAAACTCTACCGCCGGACTCATAAACATATATACCCGTTCGCCTCTTGACTATGAAAACACGATGGTGAAACTAAGCTACGGCTCATACAACGACATACAGTTGTGCGCTTCTACATACAATAAGCTGACGCATAATCTTGGTATCTCGGTTGCAGCAAACTATCATCACAACGACGGATATTTTAAAAACGTATTCCTTGACGAACGCGCCGACAAGATAGATAACGGTACTTTGCGGCTCGGAATGGCTTGGAAACCGGCGCAGAATTGGCTCTCTCGCTTCACGTTAAGCATCGACCATACAAAGCAGAGGGGTTATCCTTACGCGATATACGATGAAAACACCGGTAAATTAAACGATGTAAGCTATGATCAAAGCAGCGGATACAGGCGCACGGTTATTACGAGTGGGATGAGTTGGAGATATGATTCGGAACTCTTTTTCATAAACAGTCAGACATCGTTTCAGCACAGCAACGACAAGATAACAATGGATCAGGACTACACGGAGAAGCATCTTTACTATGTATATATGCCTTTGCATCAGAACATGATAAGCCAAGAGCTTACTCTCCGCTCTAAAAACGACAGTTGGTATCATCACATAACGGGACTGTTCGGATTTATTCAGCAGTCCGACTATTCTTCTTATGCCGATTATTACACAAGAAACGTGACCCTGCTTAAATCGAACAAGCTGCCCACGAAAGGCATTGCTGCATATCATGTTTCAACGTTCGACATCACCAAAAGACTGTCGGCATCTGTCGGAATGCGCTTCGATTTCGAGAAATCGGAAATAAACAACGAGTCGTATTCCATTCCGTTTGATAACGGCAGCAATGCTCAACTCACGGAGGAATATACGAGCAAGCTGTATTCAAGACAGTTTACGCCGCGCTTCACGATAAAATATGAGTTAGCGGAGGATAACATTGTGTATGCAACAGTGGCGAAAGGATTCAAAGCCGGAGGCTTCAATGCAGTAAAAGAAACACCCTCCGACCGTTCTTATGACCCCGAATATACATGGAACTATGAAGTTGGAGCAAAGCTGAACCTACTCGACAACCGTCTCACTTGTGAATTTAGTGCGTTCTATATAGATTGGAAGAACCAACAACTTACAAGCCTTGTACCTGCATTGGGAAACATTGTGCGCAACATCGGACATTCCGACAGCAAGGGAATTGAGCTGTCCGTAACGGCAAATCCGTTGAAAGGACTTTATATAAACGCAAATTACGGATATACGTATGCACGCTTCCTTAGCGGAAATACAGGCAAAGGAAAGGACTATACGGGTAATTTCCTGCCTATGGTACCGCGCAATACGATGGCTGTTAACGTAAATTATTCTCTCTATAACATAAGCAGAACGATTGACAAACTTATGTTCAATGCCGGTCTTACCGGTAACGGCGACATCTATTGGCGTGAAGACAACTTGATGAAACAATCTTTCTATGCGTTGCTGAACCTGAAAGTTGCAGCCACATCAGGCAGGTTTACGTGGGAGGTTTGGAGCAAAAACACCACAAATACCGATTATATGGCATACTATTTCGCATCGTCTCTGAAAATGGGACAGAAGGGAAAACCGTTCTGCATCGGCACTTCGATAATCTTTTCGTTGAAGTAACGTAATAACAAAAGAATAATATTAAAACATCACATATAATGAGAAAAAGAATTATATTTGCACTGATATTAATAGCAACGATTGCAAACATCAGTGTTATGGCACAACAACAGACTGCGGAAAAGGGCAAGAAGACGCTCATCGCATACTATTCGCGCAGAGGAATGAATTATACTCCGGATGGAATAAAAGACCTGAAAGTGGGCAATACGGAACTTTTTGCCGCTAAGATACAGAATATCATAGGCGGAAAACTGTTTCAGATAGACACCAAGAAGGTGTATCCTGCCGACTATCATGAGTGCTGCAAGGAGGCTTATGCAGAATATAAAGCCAACGCAAGACCTGAAATGGCTGCGCTTGTAGATGACATTGCCCTTTACGATACTATATACATAGGCTATCCTATATGGTGTCATACGTTCCCGATGGTGGTGTTTACGTTCTTGGAAAAATACGATTTGTCAGGCAAAACCATTATTCCTTTCTGCACAGACGAAGGAAGTGAATGGGGATACAGTCTCGAACATCTGCGTAAAGCATGCCCGAAGTCGAACATTCTCGAAGGTTTGGAATTGCGCGGAACAAAGGTTAAGGAATCCGACGAAATCATAAAGGAATGGCTCGGCAGGGTTAATCCCTGAAAACGGCATAGGAAAAGAGGTGGCAGACAAGCGGAAGACTACCGCAGGAGACACCAACCGAGATTTTGGAAATAATAAAAACGAAGTTGCATGCAACGTATATCTGCGGCATGCAACTTCGTTTTTGTTATTCAATATCTATAAGGTTGGAAATCAGGACGTTGCAAACGGCATTGCAAAAGCTATCCTTTTGCATCGTAAAACAATAGCTTTTGCACGCCAAAAGGATAACTTTTGAAATGCAAAAGGATAGCTTTCGCAATGTAGTGCTTATATACTTGTAAAAAAGAAGTGTGTATTATGATAGATTACGACAATAAAATCGGACGGAAAAACAGCTCTTATTATCTTCCGCGACCATTGATACTGACCTTGCAAGGAAGCCTTGTTGTCGTTTCTACGTGCGCTTTTTTCTTATCTTCGACATTGCAAAATCGATGCATTCCTGCATTATCTGAACTTTCGCAATGCGCATCACTGCATAGTAGAGTATTACTGCCAATGCTACTCTTGACGCTAACAGCAGCGCAAGATTGCTTATCGTGGATGTAATATAATGGGTAACAATCATCACCGCCAATGCTGCCGAAGCGAAAGGGAGTGTATCTTTGAGGAACATAAGCGCGCTGTAACCTGTCAGACGGTTTGCAAAGAAATGCCATACAAACAACCACAGCACGTTGATAGCTGCATACGCCGTCACCATATTGCGTATGCCATAACGCCATATCACAGCCATGAGAGCTATTTGTATGACTCCCAAAACGAAAGTACAAAGGAAATAGATGTCCGATTTGCCTTTACTTATTATGATGTTCGACAGCAGTGTGCACAGAGGAATGACCGAACCGCTTATGCAGAGTATCTGAACAAGCTCGGCACTTGCAAGCCATTTTGCCGTTATTGCAAGCACGATGAACTCTTTTGCCACAAGTCCGAAACCGAAAAGAAGCGGAAACGATATGAAGGAAGTGAAACGCATGAGCTTGCGTATGGCCTTCATCTGTCGTGCTTTATCATCGTTCAAATCCACCAGAACAGGCTGCGCAACCTGATTTACCATGCCTTGAACCAGATAGAAGCATTTAGAGTTCCACTGATAAGCCTGATTATAGTTGCCCGTATCCTTTGCGGAGAAGTAATGACCGAGCATGATATTGAGCACGTTGTTGTTGATATGGGTAATTATTGTAGTGGCAAGTATCTTGAAAGAGAATTTGAACATGCGTCTTACGGGAGCGAAAGATATGTCGCGGAACGTAGGTCGCCATGTGGAATAATGCCACACCAAGAGCGTGTTTGTTCCCACAAAGACAAGTCCGAGCGTAGCAAGCGACCAGTAAGCCATGCCCGCCCATGCCATGACTGCACCTGTCGCGCTCGACAATACCACAGCCGTCATGCCGGCTTTTGCCTGCTGTTTGCTCATAAGATTTTTGAAAAGAAATGCCGATTGAGCCGTCCCGAACGACGCTATGATTATACTTAGGAATGCATATCGGCACAACGGCACGAGTTCGGGAGTGTGATAGTAGTCTGAAATCAACGGAGCACAAAAGAAAAGTATCACATACATCGTGCAGCCTACTATTATATTGAACCAGAAAACGGAGTTGTAGTCTTTGTGAGAAGGTGCTTTCAGATTGGCTATCGCAGTTGTAAAACCACTGTTCTGCAATGCTGTGGCAACGAGAGAGAACACACTTATCATAGCCATCATACCGTAGTCTTCGGGCGATAACAGTCTTCCGAGAATGAGAGCGAACAACAATCCCACTATCTGTTGTACGCTGTTGTTCATTCCTCCCCAAAATAATCCTTTTGCGGTTTTCTCCTTTAACGTTTCCATATTTATTGAACACAAAAGTAGTGCTTATAATCTTATAATCAAAGTTTTTTAGTTATTTTTGTGCCATGAAAGTGTATTTTTATCACACACAAGACATACAGCATATCCTAAGAAGAATGAAGGAAGGAGAATTTCCGCCCCACTTCATCTACGGAGCTGCAAAACTGGGAGATTACGGCATTGATGTTGTATGGCATAAGTCGCGTATAGACCTGTCGAGATGGCGCATGATGATATACAACACTTGGCGTATTCTCACTTGTCGCAAGCACATCGATGCCCTTTATGCAACGCATTACAGAGGCTTGGAGATTATTATTTTCATGCGTGCGTTAGGACTTTTCCGCAAACCGATAGTTATATGGCATCATCAGCCCATAATTACGCCGAAGTCGATGTTGCGCGAACTTATGGGCAGACTGTTCTACAAAGGCATCGACGATATGTTTTTTTTCTCCCGAAAACTTATGGACGACTCTTTGAAAACCAAGAAAGCGCGCATCGAACGCATGCATCTGGGGCACTGGGGAGCTGACTTAGACTTCTACGATAAGATACTTTCAGAGCGCAAGGAGCGTTCCGGCTTCATCTCAACGGGTAAAGAGATGCGCGACATGCCTACGCTTATAGATGCTTTCAACGCAACGGGCGCACCGCTCGACATATACATCGCGCGTAAAGCAGGAGATATTCGATATACTGATATATTGGCTGATAAGGAACTGAAAGACAACATCAACCTGCACTATCTTGACAAATTGATGCCTTACGAGATAAGTCTGCTTGTGAACAAGGCGCGCTGTGTGGTCATCTGTTGCCATGAAACGAAATACACCGTAGGTCTTACTACGGTAGTGGAGGCATTGGCAGTGGGCATACCCGTTATATGCAGCCGCAATCCGCAGATACCTGTTGACTTCGAAAAGGAACGTTGCGGAATCTCCGTTCCATACTACGATGTGGACGGTTGGAAGCGTGCGATAGAATGGATGATGAACAATGAGGAGGAGGCAGAAGCAATGGGAAGTCGTGGAAGACGCCTTGCCGAACAGATGTACAATGACAATCGTTGTGCAAAAGAAGTTGCCGAAGTATTGAAAAAGCATTTTCAAAAGCGGTAAAACGAAATAAAAGCACGATTGTTTTTGCGTCTTTTATAAGTAGAAATAGCATTGGCTCGATGTATTCATGCAAAAACAAAGCAGCTTTTATATACCTAAAATCCTTCCTTTGCCGTTAGTTAAAAGACAATGTATAACATTTTACATACGTAGTCAACAGCAATAAAACCTCACTTCTTATAATATTGAAAATGAATACCTTGCAAACGGCTTTTCAAAAGCTATTGTTTTGCAAGACAAAAGTATAACTTTCGCCGTGCAAAAGTATAACTTTTATGATGCAAAAGGATAGCTTTTGAAAAATGAAAATAATATATCTTTAAAATAGGAGAATGTTTCAAGAAAATTAAAAGATGTGATTTTCCTGAAACAAAGCAGAGTTATTGACATCTTAGAATGTTTACAGCATGTCAGAAAGCGCGTGTGCTTCCTTTTCCATTTCATTTCCGAACGTGTTGTAATCCTGTGCATCTTGCGGTATTCTTAGTGCGTAAGACGTTATGTTTCCTCCGTATCCGCGCAATGTTCCCAACGGTTTTGCCTGTGTGCTGTGTGTTGTCGGATATATGAAACCACCATTCGCAGCCTCTTCCACATACATATATGATATTATTTGGTGCATGTCGTTGCGTGCAATATTGATACCGTCAAGATGCTTGTATTTGGCATCGAGAATGAAATCAGGCTTAATGAAGTCAGGATAACGACGGTATCGTGAGTGTCGTTCGTTTATTATCGCATGGTTGTCTTCTCCTTTTTCAAACAAGTAAATGCTGCCTTTGCCTGTTCGGTTATGAGGATGTGCAAAGCCTTTGCTGTGCAACAGTATTCCAAGATATTCTTCCCAGAGCCATGCGACATCAAATAACACCCCATGAATTTTGTCTTTCTCGTATCCGTATTTCATGCTTTTGCGTTTCAATATCTGTAAGCATAAACGCTGCAAGGGTATGTAAGCCGAGTAGAAAGGATGACGCATCGGACGCAGATTTTCGTTTATTGTTTTCTGTCTGTCATGAAAACTGTATTTCGGAGTAGCCGATACGATTGTCTCAACGGCGTTTTTTACGTCTGCATCCGATGTAAGTATGTCGCCGGCGTAACGATGTTTACGTATATGTTCTATCGTATGACGAATTAGTTGAGTCACTTTGTTATCGTAACAATACTCACGCGTGTCATAAGCAATACGTCCGGCAAAAGGCGAATTATGCTTTATATGACGACTGATGTCTATCCTTCCTCGCACATTGGCATCGTTGTAACGTTGCGTATGATATTCTTTGTACAGTCCTTGTCGCAATGCCGAGAGCAACAAACG
>CALGRN010000073.1 GCA_937880835.1 uncultured Prevotella sp.
TCAGTTCTTCGAGTGTTAAGTTTTCCTTTGTTCGGGGGGTAAGGTCGTCCGGCGCTTTCTCCACGTAGGTGTAAGCGTCTATTTTATTAAATACAAGTATCATAGGTTTGCCACTGCCGCCAATCTCTGCCAGTGTCTTGTTCACTACCTCAATCTGTTCCTCAAATCCGGGGTGGGAAATATCGACTACGTGCACAAGCAAATCTGCTTCACGCACTTCATCCAGGGTAGATTTAAAAGATTCTACCAGGTCGGTAGGCAACTTGCGAATAAATCCTACCGTATCCGACAACAAGAACGGTAGATTATCAATAATCACTTTACGCACAGTGGTGTCTAAAGTCGCAAATAGTTTGTTTTCTGCAAACACTTCGCTCTTGGAGAGAAGATTCATCATGGTTGATTTTCCCACGTTGGTATAACCAACCAGTGCAACACGTATCATGCGTCCGCGATTCTTTCGTTGGGTAGCTTTCTGCTTGTCAATCTCCGCCAGACGTTCTTTCAATAATGACATACGGTTCAGGATGATACGGCGGTCCATCTCGAGCTGTGTTTCACCCGGTCCGCGAAGTCCCACAGAGCCTTTTCCGCCACCCGAACCGGAGCCTCCTCCTTGTCTTTCCAAGTGTGTCCAGAGTCGTTGAAGGCGCGGAAGCATGTATCTATACTGTGCCAATTCAACTTGTGTTTTGGCATTGGCAGTCTGCGCGCGCATTGCGAATATGTCGAGAATAAGCGATGTACGGTCAAGTATTTTAACCTTCAATTCCTGCTCTATGTTGCGTATTTGCTTTGCAGACAATTCATCGTCGAAAATAACCATTCCTATTTCGCGCTCTGCTTCTTCCTCATCTTCTATGTATTTCCTTATCTCCTCTAATTTGCCTTTGCCTATATATGTTATCGAACTCGGTCCGATTACTTTCTGGGTAAATCGTTTCACCGTTACCACACCTGCGGTATCGGCAAGAAATTCGAGTTCGTCAAGATATTCCTTTGTTTTCGCTTCGTCCTGCTCTTTTGTGATAAGTCCCACAAGAATGGCAGTTTCTGCCTTCACTTCGGAAATAACAAATTCTTTCATCAAACAGTTATTATTTTTATATAATACTAAAAAGTAATGCCGTAATATTATCTTCGGCACAACAAAAAACTTTCCGTATGTCAAGCTCCGATAAACTCACACATTATTATATAATATGTCGGGATGGAGCAAACAGACATTGCGGAAAACCGTTTTCTTGTTGCCTATGCATTCTATATTCGGCAAAGATAGAAATAAAAAACGAAAAATAAACTACATAAGGCAAAAAACTTTGAAATGACATAAACTCTACAAAACATCGGATGTGTTTATCTTTCATTTTCATAGAAATATTTCCACAACGGAGCAGCCATAAGCGATTGCTTGAATTCGTTGCGTTTAAGCATTTCGAATACTTCTTCCTTGTCGAAAAGAAATACCTCTATGTCTTCCGTTTTATCAAGACTCTGCTCTGAAACCTTTATTACGTTCTTGGCTAAGAAACAGTGACACATGTTGTTGGTAGAGCTTGTGTTCTGAGAAACAGTCATTATCTCGCTCCATTCACTGCCTGCATATCCCGTCTCTTCTTGCAATTCGCGTTGCGCAGCCTGCAATGGAGTCTCGCCTTTTTCCATTACTCCCGCGCATATTTCATAAGAAACGATGCCTCGCCCATGCCTGTACTGTCTCTCGATGACAAGCTGTCCGCTTGCCGTTTCGGCTATCACGTTTATCCAGTCGGGATATTCAAGCACGTAATATTCGTCATTCATCCTGCCGTCAGGCAATCTTACGGTGTCGCGACGCACTGTAAGCCATTCACGTTTCATTATGTATTCGCTGTCGATAACATCCCAACGCATGTCCTCTTTCTTCATTTCCGGGTCTTCCATATTGTTGCAAAGTTACGAAAAAAAGTCATACCACGCCACTCCATTATACATTTTTCAAAGGCAGTCTCACTCCTTCGAAATATTTGTTTGTATGTTACTGAACAACAGAGTGTTGTAAACAACGTTTCAAAAGTTATCCTTTTGTATCCTGAAAGTTATTGTTTCATCATGCAAAAGGATAACTTTCAGCGTGCAAAACAACAACTTTTGCAATGCGCCTTATATGATGCTGAAAATCACTTCTTTACGCGATGTGTTATTTTTATTACGTTTTTGTTGTAATCTATCTCAACTTTACCCAGCTTTTTCAGTACAGATTGTCCGAGCAAAAGAGGCGCGTTCTGGCTTTTTACAACAGATGCTCTTACATCGTTAAGGTCTAATCCACCTACATTCACTTTACGAAGATTTATCAAAGTGCCTTCCGTTATCTCACCGCTTGCCGTCGTATAGTTTGCCTTTCCCATAACATCAGATGCGCTTATGTAGTTGTTTTTCATCATAAACGATGCCTCTATCGAAGAAAGTAAAACGTCCGTTGCACCAGTATCGAATACGAAATGCAGGGGAAGTCCGTTGATGTTACATTTCACTTTCAGCACTCCGTCTTCTTTCGTGAATGGAATTTCTACAACTTTTTCTTCATATTCGATGCCGTCTTCTTCGGTTTCTGCATCATTTTGTTCTTTCTTGTATATTTCGGTATATTTGTTTATGATATCCTTAAACTCTTTTGTCTCTCTTATATTGTCAAGATCTTCATCGACTTTTATGTGCGCAAAATGACGATAGCCCTTTTCGAATGCTTCTTCCAAATATCCAAGTGCCCGTTCCTTGTCGCCTGTCATTGAATATGCGCAAGCTGCATTGTAAAGGTTGGGTATATCCTTTTTACTTTTCAGAAGACTGTCTGTGATTGCTATTACCTTGTCTTTTCTGTCGAGCAGAGCAAGCGCATAAAATACTGAAAGATGCTGCTCGTCTTTTAATGTGTCAAGTTTCAATACCTCGTTAAAATCTGCTTCGGCTTTTTCTTTTTCTCCTTTTTCTTTATATATCCTGCCTCTGTAAAGGTATGCACTATGACTGTTTCCGTCTAAGGTTATGGCCATTGTGAGGTCCTCTAATGCACCGTCAAAGTCTTTTTTGCTTCGTTTGGCTTTTCCTCTCGCTATGTATCCGTAAGCCACATCGGGCTTTTTGCTTATGTATATGTCGTAATCTCTGATTGAAGCATCATGTCTTCCTGCTTCATATTCCATCTGAGCTTTCGACAAAATATAATCTGTGGCAGTTGAATCCAATTCATAAGCCTTATCAATATATTTGAATGCTTCGTCGTAAAGTCCTTGTTCAAAAATACATGACGATATCCTGCTTGCTATAACATCGCTTTCTTCAATCTCAAAAGCCTTTTTATACCACTTCTCGGCAGACTTGTATTTTTCTACGCTTTCATAGCATAGACCGAGCAGATACGGCCATGTAATGTTTGAGGTTTCCTGCATCTGTTTTACTTTAAGCTTGGTTATGGCATGTACTTGCGATGAATCTGCTATTATTATAAGATTTCTTATTCCGTCGTTATTGTTGTCAAGAGAAATGCTTTTTATAGCATCGTCAGCAGCTTCGCTGTATTTTTTCAGTGCTATATAGCTCTCGGCTCTAAGCGCGTAGGCAGAAGATGAGTTCTCGTCCAGCTTTATTGCATAATTGAAATTGTCAATAGCGTCCTGAAATCTCTTTCGTCCGTTCATGTTGCGACCTAATCCTATATATGCAAGAGCATTCCCTTGTTCTATCGATTTTATTTTGTTGTAATCAGCATCCGACTCATCGTATTTCTCCATTCTGTAAAGGAGCTCACCCCGCTCGGAATATCTGTCGATGTCTTCGGGTGTGATTTTTATTGCGTTAGAATAATCCTTATACGCTTCTTCGTTGTTTTCAAGCGAAAAGTTTATAGTTCCTCGTATCGACCAAGCGGCAGAAACAACGTCCTTGTCTTTTTTTCCTATATATTTTAAAGAATTGTCTATTGCCGTAAGTGCTTGCCCATACTCTGATAAATCCGACTTTATGGCAGCTATGTAAAACCATGCATAACCGTTCTTGGGATTGGTAGTAAGCTCTTTGTTGAAATATTGTAACGCTTGTTGTAAATCTCCGTTTTGCATCAGTTCCACACCTCTGTTCATATTATAACTATCAGTCTGATTATTGTCTTTTGCATTTATGATGGAAAACATAAACAGCAATATCAGCGTTAACACCACACCATGTTTTTTCATACTTATAATATTTTAATTTATATGTTTGTTTGTCAGATATAACTATATTACATCTATCTTATGGCAAAGGTATAAAAAAATACAAAAAAGAATAGAAAAATAATTATTTTTTTAAAGAATGGAGAAATATTTAACGTGAGTTCGACGAATTATAATTCATCGAACTCACGTTATTTATAATCCTCAGCAATAAAAAGAATGCGTACTGAAAGAGACAGGAATATAAATTCTTTCAGTACGCATTGGTTTTTATGCAAAACTATTTTTGATTTTCAATAGAATGAAATTTGTTGTGGCATGTCGTCAGATTGTCTCTTTCTTCTTTTTATTTATGTATTTTATTTTGGCAACAAGCACGTCGAATCTCACTTGCAGCGAGTCGCGCAGCATACGTGTCTTCAACACTTGCGCAAGTTCTTCGCGCGTGGCGCATCCTTTGAGTTTATGAACTTCCGCTGCGTTTTTCAACTTCTCATATTCACTGTTTAATCTTATGAGTGCCGTGTCTAATGCAGCTATTTCCTTTTGCGACAGTTTCAACTCTGAATCCTGATGAATTTTAAGTGCTTCCTTACGTGCTGCTATTGCTTTGGGATATTTCTGTCTGAGCGAATCTATATCGCGCAATGCCTCCTCATACTTGCCTCCATTATACTCGCTCTTTATCTTGTTTAAAAGCAACTCGGCATGTTTATCTGCACTCTTGCCGCAAGAGAAAAGCAACATAATTGCAAAAACAAAAAATAGTTTCATCATATTATAAATGTGTTTTTAATGATACAAATGTATAAAAGTTTTCCGATTTTATGTGCCTTTTCGACCTTCCACAGTAAGGTTTTTGTTTATTTTTAAGGAAAAATGCTCAAAAAAGTTTTTTGTTATACATTTAATTAAACAGACAATAATAACCTATCTGTAATAGCGAGAAACGCTCTTATGCCATTAAAACATTAAAGGCATCCCGTAATGGGATGCCTTTGCTTATGCTATTTGGATTCTTCTTCTTTGCTGTCGTCTATGTTATTGTCTTCCGCAGGTTTCAGCGATGACTCAAAATCTGTTATACCGTTCTTAACCAATATATTATACCATTGTATAAGCTTCTTTATATCGCTGTCGTGAACGCGGTCGCGGTCGTATTCGGGTAACACTTCTGCGAAGTAATTTCGCAAATCATCTGACGGACATTTCTTATAATCAAGAGAACATTCCTTGTTCTGCTCCTTTTCTCCAACGTTTTTAAGGACTTTCCACAAAGGTACATCTTCTTCTGCCGTAAACATGGCTATGTCGGCAAGACTTGTAACCCTGTCGGTTGCAAAAGCGGGAAAGCGTTTGTGCTTTTCGTCAAGCGACTCTACTATAAGATTCTGCTTTCCGCGTGATACCAGTTTATAAAGCCCGGCTTTACCGGCAATAGAAAGTATCGTTTCCATAATGTCTAACTTATTTGATAATTTAAATCGTTTATTATTTTATTTAATTGTTTATCTATATCTTTGCTGCCATCGTTTACAATCTCGTAGTCTGAACGCTTCAATACTTCTTCCTGTGGAAGCTGTCTTCCTATCCATTCCAATGTTTTCTCACGAGTTATACCGTCGCGGCTCATCACTCTCAATATGCGTGTTTCTATCGGAGCTGTTACACATATAACTTTATCTGCGTGTATGCGTTTGTCAAACTTGCTGTCGAAATATATCGCGCTTTCGAGCCAGTCAATACCGGAGTTCTCAAAGTCGGCAGCTACTGCCGGATGAATGATTTCATTTATTGCATCGGCATTGCATTCAGAAGCTAACAGAAACTTTGCGAGTGCAGGCTTGTTCAGTTTGCAACCATCGAAAATCTCTGTTCCTATAAGCTCTTTCAGCTTACGTTGCAAATCGGACGATGTACCCATCAGTCTTTTCGCAGCTGCATCACAGTCGTAAACTTCTATCCCGCGAGCAGTCAAGAGTTTGCAAACATAAGACTTTCCGCTACCTATTCCACCGGTTATAATTATCTTCATCTGTTTTCAATAAGATAGTCAACCTGATTATTTTCAATGTATGCATTGGTAACACCGGCAGGCAATGCACGTAAAGAAACCGTGCATTTATTAGAATTGTCATTTATCAATTCGTTGTAGTCAACAACTGCCCGAAACTGTTCCTGCTTAATGGAACGGAACAAACTTGCTCCGATGATAAATTTTACCTTAACTCTTGCAGGGAAAGTACGCAAAACCTTGTCGGCAGGCATATTCAAAGCAACAATAGGAACTTCCATACTCTCCTCTGTCAGAATATCAGGATAAAGCGTTATACTTACAACATCGGGAATACATTTTGCGCCTCTTATCTTTCGCAACTTTACTTTATAGACAGCAGTATCTGAGATATTCATGATATTTATAGGTTCGGTATATACAAAACGTATGCTGTCTAAAACGTTCTTTGCAGCATAAACGGTTATCTTCTGTGGTGAAAATACTGTTCTTGCGAGATAATAACTCTGTCCAAGAGTAACTTTGCCAAGCATCCTGACGGGTACTTGTTTGTTCAGCCCGAAGTTATAATAATACTCAACTTTATCCGGTTTTATCTGTACTATTTTCGTTGAACCGTAAAGATGCGGGTAAATCATTTTCTGAATATCGGCTTGTAATATTGCTCCATAACCGGTATCTTTAATATAAGAAGAAAAGGTTACTTTTACCTGAGGTATTTTACCACCATAAATATATGCCCCTATCGTGTATCCTTTATCACGAACCGTTAGTTTTATAGTATCATTAATGTCGTTTGTGACAATAACATTCTTTGGGATGTTAACTAAACGCAAATTTACGGAAATCTCTCGCTCATAAGTCTCGTTCAAAGCCATTAACAACCAAAAGACACCACTGAGAGCAAGAAAAAATAAAAAAACCAAAAAGTCCTTGTTCACTAAACTGAACAAGAAATCTCTGGTTTTAATGTATATGCGTAGTTTTCTCAAAGAATTCATTTACTTAGCCTGCACGTCTTGGGTAGCATCTTTGAACACATAAGATTTGTCAACCTGTATGACAACTCCTTTTGCTATTTCAACATCAACAATATTTGTTGTAAGGTCTATACGTTTAACCGTTCCGTGAATACCACCGCCAAGCACGACTTTCGTACCTTCTTCAAGGGCATTCTGGAATATTCTTATTTCTTTCTGTCTCTTCTGTTGAGGACGAATCATAAAAAACCACATGATGGCAAAAACAGCTACCATCATTATGATAAAGCTCATACTGCCACCTTGTTGTGCCTGAGCAGCTAATAAAATAGATGTATTCATTTCTTTTTTGTTTATTGTTTGTTAGTTGTTGTTACGCTTTGTAAACTCTGAGTTAATATATAAAGCAATAAAAAATAAGTAATCGGGAACTTTAAATGTCAGTTTTCTGTTTCCGTTTCGTTATCGGATTCCATTTCTACTTCTTTCTTTGCAGAGCGCGGTTCTTCAATAGCTTTCATCATTTTTCCGGTACTTACCAAATGTCTTGCAATGGAATCCAACATTCCGTTTATATATCCTCCACTTTTATGAGTGCTGTACAGTTTGGCAAGTTCAACATACTCGTTGATTGTAACGCTTATGGGTATGTTTGGAAATGTAAGCATCTCGGCGATAGCTATCTGCATAATAACCACATCCATATATGCGAGTCGGGAGAAATCCCAGTTACGCGATGTTTCGCTCATGTATTTTTGATATTGGTCTGCATTGAGAATTGTTGCGCGAAACAATTTCCGTGCGAAATCCTTATCCTCTTCGTCTCTGTATTCCGGGAGTAATTCTTGTTTGGATTTGTTTTTCGGATCAAATCTTTTTATTGTCTTTATGACAAAGGTATCGACAATCTCTTTATCATCATTCCAATAAAGACTCTTTTCTTCGAACAGGGCATCAAATTCCTCGTTATCTTCAATCAGTTGTTTGTATAGTTTACGCCAAATTTCACGATCTGCTTCGTAGGAGTCTTCATCATTTGCCATATACTCCTTATAGGTGGTTGTCTGTTCGAGTTGATTACACAGGTTACGCACAAAATCTATATCATCATCCCATGTTTGTTTCATGGTTTCTATAAATGAACATAGCTGTTTGTTTTCCTCCAACTGTATTGCGAATTTGTTATATGCAAATTTCTTTGAAGGAATTTCCGTTCCTTCTCGGTTTGCACGTGATGTTCCGACATCCACGCGCCTGCGCTCTTCTCTCGTAATAGCTACTATAAGAGCCAACAGATAGTTGTACAAATCATAAGCTTTTGAAAGACTGAACATCAACTCTTTCTCTGCATTGTCAATGTTTTTGTTGCCGTTCTGATAGTATGCGTAGGTTAACTGAACTATCTTAATTCTGATTAATTCGCGGTTGATCATCCTTCTCTTACTTTATTATAATACGTATCTTGCTGTTGTTTGCATAGATTAAAGAAACGCTGGGCAAGCCAGACCTTCGACACCCTTGTCTCAATAACAGGTGCAAAAATAGCTAAATTTGGCTGAACTACCAAGCGAAACATACATTATTGTGTATTTTTTAATGTATTTTTTGCTCAATTCGGATAAAATACGTACCTTTGCACCGCTTTTCGCGAGGAGCATGTCTTTTCCGATAGCAAATTAACAAATTTAATTATTAACAACAACTTATTTATTGACTCACATGAATCAATACGAGACCGTTTTCATTTTAACTCCCGTTTTGTCTGATGTTCAGATGAAGGAAGCGGCAGACAAGTTCAAGGATTATCTCGTTAGCAAGGGCGCAGAGATCATCAATGTAGAGAACTGGGGTCTGAAGAAGTTGGCTTACTCTATCGACAAGAAGAACTCTGGTTTCTACCAGATGATCGAGTACAAGGCAGAGCCAACAGTGATTGCTAAGTTAGAGTTGCAGATGCGTCGCGACGAGCGCGTTATCCGTTACCTCACAGTTAAGAACGAGAAGTACGCAGCAGCTTACGCTGAGAAGCGTCGTAACAAGAAGGAGGCTTAATCATGGCAGCACCACAGACATCAGAAATTCGTTACCTTAACGCTCCTACTATCGACGTTAAGAAGAAGAAGTATTGCCGTTTCAAGAAGAGCGGTATCAAGTACATCGACTACAAGGATCCTGAGTTCCTCAAGAAGTTCCTCAACGAACAGGGTAAGATTCTCCCACGTCGCATCACTGGTACATCACTCAAGTATCAGCGTCGCGTAGCTCAGGCAGTGAAGCGTGCACGTCACCTCGCACTCCTTCCATTCGTAACAGACTTGTTGAAATAATTTAAAAGGAGGAAAGAACAGTATGAAGATCATTCTTAAGAAAGACGTTATCGGCCTTGGATACAAGGACGAAGTCCTCACAGTAAAGGACGGTTATGGACGCAACTACCTTCTTCCTCAGGGTTATGCAGTACTCGCTACTGACAAGGCTGTTAAGCAGCTCAACGAGGAATTGAAGCAGCGCGCACACAAGATTGCAAAGATCAAGGCTGACGCAGAGGCTAATGCAGCTAAGTACGAAGGCGTATCTCTCCAGATTGCCGCTAAGGTATCTGAGGGCAAGAACATCTACGGTTCAGTTGGCGCTAAGGAAATCGCAGCAGCACTTGCTGAGAAGGGCATCGAGACAGAGGCTAAGCTCATCTCTATGAAGGCAGCTAAGGCTCTCGGTTCTTACGAGGCAGTTATCCGCTTCCACCGCGAGGTTGCAGTTACTATCCCAGTTGAGGTAGTAGCTGAGGGTGGTGCTCCAGTTGTAGAGGCTGCTCCTGCTCCAGCAGCAGAAGAGGCACCAGCTGAGGCTCCAGCAGAGGAGACTGCAGAATAATCCTATAGGACTATTACTTAAGCACTAATAACGAGTGGCTGCCGATCAAATCGGTTGCCACTCTTATTGTTTTAACCAGGACTAACATCAACACTCAATTATGAATAAGAATTCAGCACTCTTTGCCATCATCGCCTTCATTGTGCTTTGTGCCGGAGGTGGAGGCACAATGTTCTATCTCAACAGAAACATCAATGCCGACATCATACTGTTCCAGGGCAGCGATGACGGCATCACACTCGCACCAGGCAAGCAGTACCTGCTCAACCCTGCAATCTCACCAAAGGACTGCAACGAGGAGTTCATGTGGATAAGCAGCAACGACAGCGTAGCAACAGTAAGCGATGAAGGACTTATTACTGCCATCGCACCGGGTAGTGCCGACATTACGTTACTTGCCACACGTTCAAAGAAAAAGGCAACCACACACGTCACAGTAGAGAGCGACCAGCCTGCAGAAAAGGAAGTTCCTGCGCCAGTTTCTGCTCCAACATCAACAAGAGCAAAGGCTGACAACAACTACTCTGTCCCAGTACAGCCAGCACAGAAACCCGCAGGAAAAGTCTCAAGAAGCGATGACGATCTTGGCACATACACAGTCACAAGAGA
>CALGRN010000074.1 GCA_937880835.1 uncultured Prevotella sp.
CAATCATTTGGTTATAAGGGCAGGGGGTGTAGGCAGCCGCTTTTGGCCTATGAGTACGGAAGAAAGACCCAAACAGTTCATAGACGTACTGGGAACAGGGCGTTCGTTGATGCAGCTCACCTATGAACGTTTCGAGGGAATATGCCTCCCTGATAATATATGGGTAGTGACAAATCAGAGATATTTCGATATTGTCAGAGAGCAACTGCCTGATATTCCGGCAGAGAATATACTCTGCGAACCTTGCAGAAGAAACACCGCGCCCTGCATCGCCTATGTAAGCTGGCGCATAAAGTCGAAAAATCCGAATGCAAACGTAGTGGTCACACCCAGCGATCATGTAGTGCTCGACACGGCAGAGTTCAAAAGAGTGATAAAAATGTGCCTCGAATTCACAAAAGATACAGATGCTATTGTAACTCTCGGAATGAAACCTACACGTCCGGAAACGGGATATGGATACATACAAACAGACTTGCGGTCCAACTCTGCACGCAATAAGGAGATATTCAGAGTTGACTCTTTCAGAGAAAAACCAGACTTGCAGACCGCTCAGAAGTACATTCAACAGAACAATTATTTCTGGAATTCGGGCATATTCATATGGAACATAAACACAATAGTGAATGCTTTCCGCATATATCAGCCGGCAATGAGCAAGGTGTTCGACAACATGAAAGGAATTTACGGTACGCCTGATGAGCAGAAAGAGATAAACAACAGATACCCGGAATGCGAAAGCATATCGGTTGACTATGCCATAATGGAGAAAGCAGAGGAGATTTTCGTGTGTCCGGCAGACTTCGGTTGGAGCGATTTAGGCACATGGGGGGCGTTGCTTATGCATACAAAACACGATTTATACGGCAACAGTCGTATAGGAGACAATATACAAATATACGACTCTCACAACTGTATCGTGCATGCGACACAGGAAAAAAAAGTAGTAATACAAGGACTTGACGGATTTATTGTGGCAGAAAAAGACAATACATTGCTTATCTGCAAATTGTCGGAAGAGCAGAGAATAAAACAGTTCGCAGACGAAAATCAATAATAAAACATATATATGAACAAAAACATAGCCCTTATAACAGGCATCACAGGACAAGATGGAAGCTATCTTGCCGAATTCTTAATAGAGAAAGGATATGAGGTTCATGGGATTTTAAGACGTTCTTCATCATTCAACACAGGTAGAATAGAGCATTTGTATCTTGACGAATGGGTGCGCGATATGAAAAAACAGCGTCTCATAAACCTGCACTGGGCAGACATGACAGATTCTTCCTCGCTCATCAGGATTATAAGAGAAGTACAGCCTACGGAGATATACAACCTTGCGGCACAAAGCCACGTTAAAGTAAGTTTCGATGTTCCTGAATACACGGCAGACACCGATGCGGTAGGAGTATTGCGCCTTTTGGAGGCTGTTCGTATATGCGGTTTCGACCAAACATGCCGTATATATCAGGCAAGTACGTCGGAACTATACGGCAAGGTGCAGGAAGTTCCGCAGAAAGAGACTACTCCCTTCTATCCGAGAAGCCCGTATGCAGTGGCTAAGATGTACGGTTTCTGGATTATGAAGAACTATCGCGAGAGCTACGGAATGTTTTGCTGCAACGGTATTTTGTTTAATCACGAGAGCGAAAGACGAGGCGAAAACTTCGTAACAAGAAAGATAACATTGGCTGCTTGCAGAATAGCTCAGGGCTATCAGGACAAACTTTATCTCGGAAACATGGATGCACAGCGCGACTGGGGCTATGCAAAAGATTATATCGAATGTATGTGGCTCATGATGCAACAACCGCAACCGGACGACTTCGTCATTGCTACGGGAGAGATGCATACCGTGCGTGAGTTCTGCGAACTTGCATTCAGAGAAGCGGGAATAGAGCTTCGTTGGGAAGGAAAAGGCATCGACGAGAAAGGTATAGATGTTAAAACAGGAAAGGTTCTCGTAGAAGTTGACCCGAAATACTTCCGTCCTGCCGAAGTGGAAGAACTTCTCGGAGATCCCACGAAAGCAAAGAACAAGCTCGGATGGAATCCGAGAAAGACAACGTTCGAGGAACTTATAAGAATTATGGTAAGCCATGACATGAAGTTTGTGAAGAAACTTTATCTCAAAGCACAACTACCGGAATAACGTGCCTATAATGTTTTCAACCGAAAAACAATGATATAAGATGTTGGAAAAGAACACGAAAATATTTGTAGCCGGGCACAAAGGACTTGTCGGTTCTGCCATTTGGAATAACCTGAAAGCACGTGGTTATGACAATCTCGTAGGCAGAACGCACTCCGAACTCGACCTTACAGATCAGCAGGCAGTAAGAAAGTTTTTCGACGAAGAGCAACCCGAAGCGGTCGTTCTCGCTGCTGCTTACGTTGGCGGAATAATGGCTAACTCGCTTTACAGAGCCGATTTCATAATGCAGAACATGCAGATACAATGCAATATTATAAGCGAAAGCTATGCTCACAACGTAAAGAAACTACTCTTTCTCGGTTCTACATGCATATATCCGAAGAACGCCGAGCAACCGATGAAAGAGGATTCGTTGCTCACTTCACCTCTGGAATACACCAATGAGGAATACGCAATAGCCAAGATTGCAGGCTTGAAGATGTGCGAAAGTTATAATCTTCAATACGGAACTGACTATATTGCCGTAATGCCAACAAATCTTTACGGTCCTAACGATAACTTTCATCTTGAAAACAGTCATGTAATGCCGGCGATGATGCGCAAGATTTATCTGTCAAAACTAATTAATGATGGCGATTGGACTGCTATAAGAACCGACATGAACAAGCGTCCGGTGGAAGGCATAACGGGTGAAAACACAGAGAAAGAGATATTGGAAGTTCTTTCAAAATACGGCATTTACGACAACAAGACGATTCTTTGGGGAACAGGAAAACCAT
>CALGRN010000075.1 GCA_937880835.1 uncultured Prevotella sp.
ATTTATATCCTAAATGTAGGGACGCACCCTGTGCGTGTCCGAATTACCACATACCTGTATATATTCAACAATGTGCGTCTATTATCACTTTCCAACTTTTTTAACGGTTATACTTAAATCTATTGGATTAAATTAATCGAACTTGGATTATAATACAGTTAATCTCATTTTCTCACATTTATAAAATACAGTTCCGACAGCCGACTTTATCATTAGGCATAATATGAAAACAAAAATCCCTGAAAATCTCTTTTCACAGAGTTTTTCAGGGATTTCTTTTATCGTTGAAACAACTTTATTTATCTTTCAACAGTCTTAACGGTCTTTCCGTTTGACATCTTAACAATGTTAAGACCCTTAACTGGTGAGCTTACAATCTGTCCGTTTGCATTGTAGCGCACTACTTCTGATACTTTATCAGATTCAGACAAGTTGTCTATACCGCTTGTATTAGAGTATTCAAAATCCAAAATAACCTTAGAACCTAAATGCTCTATATTCTGACCATCTTCATCAACAGTAACTCTTACAAGCTGCAATTCTGCGACACATTTGCCATACATAGGATTCTCACCGGTGTCATCCAATCCCGGCACCCATTCTGTCTGCAAGTCTTTCTGCTCATTTCCAGCCATAGTACCTGTCGTGGTTTTATCTTCACCTAAATGAAACATCATACAGTTCTTAGGAAAACAAACTTGCAAATCTCCGTGATCTTGCTGAGTTACATTAACTTTCACAAAGACATCCACTGATTGTGACGATGTATTTTTAACATCAAGACCTGCTTTTATCATTTTCATGAAGTCATCACCTTCCAGTTCTGTAAGTTTCAAGACACTTCCATTAGGCACTACATTTCCTTGTTTATCAACAAATTGTAATGTTTCGTCAACACTACCTTGTGCGAAAGAAGTCATTACTCCAAACGCTATCATTAAACATGACGTAAAAAACTTTTTCATAATTCAATTTTTATTTCTTTATTTCTTTATTTTATTGATTTTATCTTAACCTGATGTATGCCATCCTTATCATATACGAAAGCAACAACAGAAATATTATCAGCTACCCAAGCAGCATCCAACTTAAATGAGTATGAAGATGTTTTTATTTCACCCTTTTGGATAGAAAAGTCATCTCCCCAAATGCCATTGACTGCTGCACGGAACACATGGTTGTGAACATAATCAAGTTTTCTTTTACCATCCGGCATCATTTGCATTGCAGTTATTCCGTTTTCTATTATCCAAACCTGCATCTTTGAGTCTGCCACACCTTCAACACCTGTTGACTTTATGTCGATGTTGACAGTTCCTTCTGCCTCGTTATAAGCATTTGAGATTTCGAGTTCGACAGGTGCTTTTCCGGATAACTCAGCATTAACCTTTGCAGCCCAGTCAGTGTATTGAAGTCTTCCGTATCTACGGTTTACAAGACCTTGCGGTTGATATTCTATACCCCAATAATTGTAATACTCATCACCGGTAGGTGTTACAAGTCCCACGTATTTACTGTTACCCTTGAATCCCAAAGGACCTGAATGTATTCCTACTGCTATCACGGTATCTGCACCGTATTGATGTTGTATCTTTTCTATCTCTTCGGTAGCATTAGGACAATTCACGCAGTTCTGTCCTGTAAAGTCTTCAATAAGAACATTTCTTCCGGCTTCAACAGGAACTACTTCTATGAGTCGCTCGTTCTCGTCAACATTGCTGCATGACGTAAGCATAGCTGCTGCACCTATCAAAATATATAAAAGCTTTTTCATGATTTTTCTATTTTATATTTGAGTTCTAAACAACTTTATTTTAGAAATTATAGTTGTATGAAACAGTGAAACCTTTTGACTCGGGAACATAACGACAAACACCGCCGGAGCAGTTGTAACCTGCACGAGTGCGTCCCCAACCGAGCTGCAAACGATGAGAACCGTGATTATAGGTTACGAAAGTCTGATAATAGTGAGCATCTGTCACACCACTGTTGTACATATCCGAGATAGTAATCATCCAATGAGGAACTATTGAAAGTTCAAGCAACCCGAACAACCAATCGCCTTCATCATCTTTTGTATTAAGATACTGAGCTTCTGCGCGAAGTGTCGTTTTGGGACTCAACGAGAACAAACCGTCGGCTATAAAAATATTAGAATGTATCATTCCACCCTCTCCTTCTACGATAGTCTTATTGTAGAACTGATTCATATATGTGGCATTGAGCTTGAAACGTTTTGTAAATCGCTTCTCAATCTGCACATTCAAATCCTGATAATAAGTTCTGTCTCCCCATTTCCAGAAACTTGATCCGTATCCATTTGAACCGCGAGAGAATTTGCCATCAAGCAAATGAGGGTTCTGATCTATTGCGTGAACATGAGAGAAGTTTACCTTAAAGTTTGTTCCATACTTTCCTCCTATTGCCGTATTACGCTTGAACTTATATCCGAACTGTGCCTGATAAGCCCATTCGCCTGCCGGATGAGTGGCATAAGGATATATTGCTGCGAGGGCATATGTATGATCTTCTGTAAACGCGGGCAGATGATTAAGGAATGAAGATGTTCCTATCATGCTGCGACGGC
>CALGRN010000076.1 GCA_937880835.1 uncultured Prevotella sp.
GTGTACACATATACCCATATGAACAAAAACGTTCTTTGCACAATGGTTCAGCTCAACAAGAATGCAGAAGAGCAAGGACACAACATCTCTATGCAGGTGGCTGCAATGAATCCTGTTGCTCTTGATGAAGCAAGTGTGCCGCAGGAAGTAAAAGACAGCGAGTTCAAGGTTGCAGTAGAGAAGACAAAAGAAGAGCAGGTAGAAAAAGCAGTTCAAGCTGCCTTGAAGAAAGCCGGCTTCAATCTCTACATCGCAGAGAACGAGGAACATATCGCAGAAGGCATCAGCAAGAACGAAATTACGGAAGCTCAGGCTGACGAAATACGCAAGATAAAGAAAGAGACTGCCGAGCAGAAAGCGGCTAACTTGCCGGAGCAGATGATACAGAACATTGCTCAGGGACGTATGGCTAAGTTCTATAAAGACTCTTGCTTGCTTAATCAGGAATACATTCAGGACAGCAAGCAGACTGTATCTGAATACCTTAAAGCTGCCGATAAGGAGCTTACAGTGGTTGAATTCAGACGTTTCACTCTGCGTGCAGAATAATTCTCTGAAATTATAATCATACATTTAATTTTAATAGTGGAATCATCGACTTCCTGTTTTTGGGGAAGTCGATGATTTTTTATTTAAAGTGAGTGAGACGAATAATATCCTGTATTTATCAGAAAGCAATAATCGCACACGTTGATTGCCATGAATACGGACATACAAGGATATTCGGACACGCACATGGCGCGTCCCTACGAGCAATCAATATGTAGGGACTGACCCCGTGTCTGTCCGAAAATAGCATGCAAAACACATTATGTTCCTTATCCCGAAACTACTATCATTTTTTGAGAATTGATAGTGTTTGTATATCTAACGGTTATCTTAAATCTATCGAACGAATTTCGCTGAACTCGTGTTCTTTATTCTCCATTCTTTTTATGTAGAATTTCTTTATTCGATTATCATTCTTTCCGGTAATGCGTTTTTATCACAGACAAGCATTCTATAATGGCATATTGAAACACACTTACAGTCTGCTTTCGATACCATTGTGTCGTTATGTCATTTTGAAACAAACAATCTATTTTTACAGGCTTATTATCGTTGCATTCCAAAAGCTATTCTTTTACACCGCAAAAGGATAACTTTCAGAGAGTAAAACAATAACTTTCAGAGAGTAAAACAATAACTTTCGCAACTCAAAACAATAACTTTCGCAATACAAGACAATAATCGTTGAATATTGAAATAAAAACATCTGTAATCCGGAATGAATGTTTTATTATTATTGCAAGTGTCCGATAACATTAATATTATATCGACATTCTACTGTTAATATATACAAAAATATTTCCACAGATGTGTTTTTTTGACATTTATTTCTTATATTTGCGGACAACAAATTAAATAATTAACTTTTAAATTTTAATGATTATGGTAAAAAAATTATTCCTTTTTGCGTTTGCGTTAGCATTCTTGGGTATTACCAATGCAAATGCACAGTTGGCAAAGCAGAGCCGAAACAGCATGCTCTCAATGCCTTCTAATGTTAACAAGTCGGAGTCTGCGGCAAAGATTGAGCCTGCTTCTGACAATGAAAAGTGGTATGGTCATTACAATACTACAATGAACCGTTTAGCCGTTGGTATTCAGAAAGCAGAACCACACGATATGGCATTCCACATAAAAGGTACAGATGCAGTTGCAGTAGGCAAAAAGATAAAGGCTTTTCGTTTTTATCTTCGCGGTACAAACGGCATTAAGGACGTTAAAATTTGGTTGTCTAAGAAGTTGCCCGGAAACGTATCAGAAGCCGACTTCGTACAATCTATACCTGAAGCCAATCTCGTTGGTGGCGATGAAAGCGAAAAAAAGCCTGGAAAAGCTAACGATGTAGCTCTCAGTACACCTTATGAAGTTACATCAGAAGGTGTTTACGTAGGTCTTTCATTTGTTGTAACTTCTGCCGAATCGGAAATAACCAAGTTCCCGGTTGTTACAGGAGATGCAGACGGTGTTGAAGAAGGATTGTTGTTGAGAACCGGAACTACCGTATCGGAGTGGACAGACTTCTCTAAAGAAGGATTAGGATTCGTAGCCATCAATGTAATGTTGGAAGGAGAATTTGCAACGAATGGCGTTGCTCCAATGCCTTTGGAGAATGTTATGATTGCTGCAAACAAAGAAAAAACGATAGATCTTACAGCTGTAAACGCTGGTTCTGCCGGTGTTAAAAACTTAGATTATACAATTACCACAGGCGGAAACACAAGTGCAGAGAAACACGTAGATCTTACAACTCCTGTTACTATATTAGGTGGTTCTTTCACATTCCCGATCACACTTCAAGCAGGAAGTGAAACCGGAAACAAAGAATATACTGTTACTATAACAAAAGTTAACGGCGTGGACAATGAAGCAAGCAATAAAGAATGCAAGGTTTCAGCTGTTATTATCAAAAAAGAATTCAAGCGAGGTGTGCTTGTTGAGGAGTTCACAGGTACAGGTTGCGGTTATTGTCCGCGTGGACTTGTCGGCATGGAAAAACTAAGTAAGAAGTACGGTGATGCATTCGTTGGTATAGGTATTCATCAGTACAACACCAGTGATCCTATGTATCTGACACCTGCAAACTATGAAAAGCTCGGTTGGAAGGGTGCTCCGAAATGTATGATCAATCGCGGCAAGCAGATAGATCCTTATAAAGGAAGCGGCGGCGGAATATTTGAAGACTTTGAAAAAGAACTAACATCACCGGCTCTTGGTATTGAACTTGAAGGTCTGCTAAGCGAAGATAACAAGTCTGTAAAGGCTTCTGCAAAGATAGAATCGCTCGTTTCAGGAAAGCATTCTATTGTTTTTGTTCTTATCGCAAATGGTTTGACAGGTACAACAGCTTCTTGGAAGCAAAGCAACTATTATGCTCAGAATGACGCAAACTCTCTTCCTTCCGATCTTGCTAAATTCGGAAGAGGCGGCGAATTCGGTCAAGATAAGTTCACTTACGTATTCGATGACGTTGCCATTGCAAGCTCATTCAAGAATATGGTTAATACTGCTACACTCGATGATCTTGTAGCCGGAGCAACAACAGAAAGCAAATTTACATTGGATTTGCCTAAAAAAGAAATTCTTCTGAATGCATTGAAGATGGACAAACTGTTTGTTGCAGCTTTCGTATTGGATTCGGAAGGCAAGGTTATGAATGCTGCCAAAGCTGCTGTTAAAGCTATAACAGACGGTATAGAGAATACGAATGTATCTGCAAAGAATATCACAGAGATTGCACGTTACACTGTTGACGGTCGTCTCATCAACGCTCCTCAGAGCGGCATAAACATCGTTAAGATGTCCGACGGTTCTATAATCAAGGTGCTGGTTAAGTAATTCCGGCAATCTTATAACGTATGCACATCATTGAAAAAGATACTGATTGTTTCTTCATAATGATATAAGTATATTTAAAATGATTATATAAGCGCGACGTTCCGAGCATAAGCGAGGGATGTCGCGCTTTTGTTTTATAAACATGCATGCATGTCTCTGCATATCGACATATCAAAAACTGCTTTTCAAAAGTTATCCTTTTGCAATGCAAAACAATAGCTTTTGAAGCCTGAAAGGATAACTTTTGCATTGCAAAAGGATTGCTTTTGCATCGCAATTCGTAAAACGTTGATATTCAACAGTATAAGCACTGCATTTTTGTTTGCATAAAAATACGGATTCATGTCGTGTTTCCTGCATGCCATAACCCTGTTTTCGCTATATCGTTTTTTGATTTGACGGCGCATTTCTTCATCTAAATCAAAAGTCGAAACAAGAATCGGCGTAGTTTACAAGTTGTCAGAAAAAATATGCTTTTGGCTGACTTTAATAAGCAAGAGCCGTTGCTTTTCGGTTAAAATAGGTTAATAATTGAAGATTTTAGGGTTTCTCACACCTGTTTTAATATAAAAAAACTACCTTTGCCAAACTATCTGAAAAGCAAAATACGAACTGTTTTCACATGGCAGCAATATGCGTTGAAATACAGACATTCGCGTGTTTTCTGCAACCTGTATAATCGGTTGAATGACAGATAGCATAAATATAATGCCTTGAATTACATAAATCAAAATAACATTAAAAAAAGAAAGACATGGCTAACGAAGAGAAATTCAGAATTGAATCAGACCTTTTAGGCGAACTTCAAGTACCTGCAAACGCTTATTACGGCGTGCAGACACAACGTGGTATAAACAACTACAAGATTTCAAACACTAAGATGAGCGATTATCCAGACTTCATAATCGCTATCGCTTACGTTAAACTTGCAGCAGCGGAAGCTAACCGCGAGCTCGGACAATTAGATGACAAAGTGGCTGACGCAATGGCTCAGGCATGCCGTGAGATAATAGATGGCAAGCTGCATGAAAACTTCCCGGTGGATATGATACAAGGAGGTGCAGGCACATCGGTTAACATGAACGCCAACGAAGTTATCGCAAACCGCGCTCTTGAGATAATGGGCTACGCGAAAGGGGATTACAAATACTGTTCACCAAACGACCATGCGAACTGCGCGCAGTCAACAAACGACGCTTATCCTACTGCAATACGCTACGCGTTTATACGTATGAACAAGCATCTCGTTGCAAGTCTTCAATCTCTGATAGATACGTTCCGCGTTAAGGCAGAAGAGTTTAAAGACACCATTAAAATGGGACGTACACAGTTGCAGGATGCAGTTCCGATGACGGCAGGACAGGAGTTCGGCGCATTTGCGAACAATCTTGAAGAGGAAATCGCCAACCTTGAATTCAACGTAAGAATGCTTTACGAGACAAATATGGGCGGTACGGCTATCGGAACAGGACTCAACGCCACTCCGGGATTTACCAAACTGTGCACTGAAAAGTTGTGTGAGTTTACGGGAGAGAAGTTCGTTGCGGCTGCCGACTTGGTTGAAGCAACACCCGACACAGGCGATTATGTAAGCTATTCATCAGCATTGAAGCGTCTGGCTGTTAAACTGTCAAAGATCTGTAACGACCTTCGTCTTATGGCATCAGGTCCTCGTTGCGGCTTGCATGAAATCAACTTGCCTCCTATGGCACCGGGTTCTTCAATAATGCCGGGTAAGGTTAACCCTGTAATACCAGAGGTTACAAATCAGGTTTGCTTTAAAGTTATAGGCAATGATGCTGCAATTTGTTTCGCAGCAGAAGCAGGACAGCTTCAACTTAACGTAATGGAGCCGGTCATAACAGAATGCTTATTCGAAAGCATAACATGGTTGCGCAACGTTATTGATACTCTCAAAGACAAATGCGTGAAAGGTATCACGGTGAACAAGGAGCACTGTCTCGATATGGTAAGAAACAGTATAGGTATCGTTACGGCTCTTAATCCGCACATAGGATATAAGAACAGTACGAAGATAGCAAAAGAAGCTCTCGAAACAAACCGTTCCGTATATGACTTGGTGTTGGAGAAAGGCATTCTCACAAAAGAGAAACTGGATGAAATTCTCGACCCTGCAAACATGCTTAAACCGCAGGTTTGATAAGCAAAAAGGCAATTTTTCTTATATAAAGCTATAGCAATCAAGGGGTGTACGGCATTGTCCGCACACCCCTTTCGTTGTTTTCCGCGTCATCATATGTCGTTACCCGACAATGAGTTTTACATCTCTGCGCAAACAACTATATTCTTGTTTATTTTCAAAAGTTATCCTTTTGGCGTGTAAAAGCTATCCTTTCATCATGCAAAACAATAACTTTTGCAAGCCAAAAGGATAGCTTTTGAAATTCGTTTTCCAAATTGTTGATATACAATGTCTTACCTCTTGCAAATAAAAACTGCAAAAACGGCTCGCAAACACTAAGGCAAAGCCGCTGTAAGACCTTGACTGTCGAATATATTTCTTGTTTGAAGGAACAGATAAGAGAAAGACTCTTACCGCACGATTTACGAAAAACTGTTTATCGTTATTTCACTTCTTCACCAAAAAGAGTTGCGCTCGTGCTTCCTGTTATTCGCACTCTTACAGTCTCTCCGATATGCCTATTGCCCTTATCAAACACCACCATCTTGTTCTGTTCCGTGCGTCCGCAAAGCTGTTCGCGACTGCGTTTGCTGAAACCTTCAACCAAAACATCGAACTCTTTGCCTTCATCGCGCTTGTTGGATGCTGCCGAAAGCTCCGTTTGCAGATGTATCATCTCATTCAGACGGTTTATTTTCACATCCTCCGGCACATCGTCCGGCAGATGTTTCGAAGCGTAAGTACCGGGACGTTCGCTGTATTTGAACATGAATGCGCTGTCATATCCCACCTTACGCATAAGTTCGAGAGACTCCCTATGGTCTTCTTCCGTCTCGCCATGATAGCCCACAAAGATGTCAGTTGACAGTCCGCAGTCGGGTATTATACGGCGTATGGCATCCACACGCCCCATATACCACTCTACCGTATATTTGCGATTCATCGCTTTAAGCACTTTATCGCTACCGCTTTGCACAGGCAAATGAATGTGCTTGCATACGTTCGGCATCTCTGCAATGACTCGTAACGTCTCGTCGCTCATGTCTTTCGGATGCGAAGTAGTGAACCTTACGCGCATCTCGGGCACTGTTTCGGCAACCTTGCGCAACAGATTCGGAAAGTCAATTTCATCGCTCCCGTCGTTCGGGGTGAAACGGTATGAGTTTACGTTCTGACCCAAAAGAGTCACTTCTTTATATTTTTTATCGCGCAGATCGCTCACCTCTTTCAGTATGCTTTCAACGTCTCTCGAACGCTCTCTGCCTCTTGTGTAAGGCACGATGCAATAGTGACAGAAGTTGTTACATCCTCTCATGATGCTCACAAATCCGCTTATGCGAGAGATTGCGATGCGCTGCGGCACGATGTCACGATAGGTCTCGGTAGTAGAAAGCTCTATGTTTATAGCCTTGTTTCCCGTCTCTGCCTGTGCAATCATATCGGGAAGGTTAAGATAAGAGTCAGGTCCTGCAACGAGATCTGCATTGTGATTGTTTATCAAATCATCGCGCACGCGCTCTGCCATGCATCCAAGCACTCCGATAATGAGCTTCCTTCCCTTCTTTCTTTCTGCGTTAAGAGCAGTCAATCTGTTGTATATTTTGTTCTCGGCATTCTCTCTTACACTGCATGTATTAAGGAAAACAGCATCCGCTTCTGCTTCATTCTCACACACATTATAGCCTGCCATCTTCATCACAGATGCCACAACTTCACTGTCAGCGATATTCATCTGACATCCGTAAGTTTCTATATATAGTTTCTTCATCTTCAATAAAATAGTGCGCAAAGTTACAAAATATTTTCCAATTACGCCTTAAATTTTATGCTTGGCGTATATTACGGCATCACTGTCAACATGTTTGCAAACAAATATAGCATAGCGCAAGTTAAACGGTTTCATAACAAACTAAGGCTACTTTTATATACCAAAAATCCTTAGTTTGCTGTTTACAGGAAACATTGTATTACATCTGAACATACGTAACAAACTATATGAAACCCTGCTTTTTATAACATTGAAAATCAAGACGTTGCAAACGGATTTTCAAAAGTTATCCTTTTACGCTGCAAAAGGATAACTTTCAGAGTGCAAAACAATAACATTTGCAATGCGAAACAATAGCTTTTGAAAAGCCATTTGTAAACTGATTATTTTCAACTACGTTAATATGGGGTCTATGAACTAATGTTATTTAATCCTTTGATGTTACAAAATAAATCTTGCTATTCACAAAATCGCCAAACAATTATAGTTCGTTGAACTCACGTTAATATAAATTTTATAGTTATATCATTATTAAATTCTCACTTTTTATTATTATCTTTGTGAAATAAAAATAATAATAAAAACAATATAATAGATTTGTAAATGAACGATATAAACACGAATTGGATTTCATTTTATAATGAGTTGGCATATAAACTATTATTATATAAGAATGATAGAAAAACATTGCTTGATATTATATACAAAAATATCGACAGCCAATATATCAGCTATTTGCATGAGGAAGATGGAAGTAAACTTACAGATATTGATCCTTTTTCTGTGATAGGAATATTTAATAGAGGTATAAAAGATAATACTCGTATTAACCTTGTAAATACATTTAAAGATCTGTTTAGTATAAAATCTGTTGCTCCGAATGTATTTATAGGGATTCCAACATTAGATAATCAGAAATCTTTTTTCTTTGGTTTCAAACAATATAGGGAACAAAATGACATTAATAATCTTTGGTCTTTGTTTGAGCAAGCTATAAAATCACCTTATGATATAGAAGAAATCTTCAATATAGTCCGTAAACAATACATTATAAAAATAAATATAACTATGGGATTATATTGGATACGACCTGACAGTTTTATTGCTTTGGATAAATGTAATAGGGATTATCTTAATGTATATGGAATACCTGTGAAATACGAAATACCTAAATTCTCTGATTACAAGAAACTTATTGATAATGTAAAAGGACAAATGACAAATGGTATAATCAGAGAAAAAAGCTTTCAAGAATTTTCCTTTAATGCGTATATGAGGAAGATAAACAACAACTACAAACAAACGGATGAAACAACGGAAAATATGATTACGGAAGATAATACCATAAAGGAAGAAAGCAAATATGTCAAGCTTCTGAGAGCAAACCACAACGTTATATTCAGCGGTTCGCCCGGTACGGGAAAGACGTTTCTTGCAAAACAGATTGCGGAAGAAATGAAAGCAGAAACTTGTTTCGTGCAGTTTCATCCTTCATACGATTATACCGATTTCGTGGAAGGACTTCGTCCTAAAAACGTAGACGATAATAATATAGGGTTTGAACGCAAAGACGGAGTATTCAAAGCATTTTGTTGGAAAGCATTGGAAAACTTATCGGAGTCTGAAAAGGGCATAGAGAAACTGCAACAAGAGAAATCTCTGCAAGAAAAAATAGATGATTTCTTGGACGATGCGATAAATAGCAATGTTGAATATAAAACCGTCAGCGGATCAAAATTCATCATAACGGGTTATGATAAAAATATAATCTCAATCCATATACCTGCTAACGATGTAAGCTCAAAATTGAAAATAAGGCGTAATGAGCTTTATTCTTTACTCGAAAACAATGAGGATCTGAAAATCGTTAAAGACATTAAGACGTTTTATAAACGCAATTTTCCTACACAACAAGACTCATATACGTTTACGCTTTTCAAGAAAATACGCAGTTTGAAGCATACTGCAAGCACGCAGATTGTAAGCAAAGTTGAACGTAAAGACTTTGTTTTCATAATCGACGAGATAAATCGCGGGGAGATTTCAAAGATATTCGGTGAGCTGTTTTTCTCTATTGAACCCGATTACAGGGGTAAAGCAGGACTCGTGAACACGCAATATCAAAACCTTATAGAATACGGAGAACCGTTTGACGAAGGCTTTTTCATACCCGAAAACGTATATATCATCGGTACAATGAATGATATAGACCGCAGCGTTGAGAGTATGGATTTCGCCATGAGGAGACGCTTTGTGTGGCAGGAAATAACGGCAGAAGAGAGCGCAAGGAATATGAATATAACGGGAGAGTTGCTGAACCGCATGACAAAGCTAAACAAAGTGATATCCGAAACAGAAGGACTTGGTACTTCTTTTCAGATTGGCGGTGCATTGTTTTTAAAGGTTAAGGAAGGAAAAATGACAGCCGAAGAACTATGGGAACTAAATCTTTGCGGTCTGCTGAAAGAATACTTGCGGGGCTTCTCGAATGCAAACGAGAAGTTGGAGAATATGAAAAGGGCTTATTTCGATACTGAAACAATAGGTGAGACGACAGATAACGGTGAGAACAACTGACAATAACGGAGGCAAAGATATTATTGCCGACAAGGCTGATATCGTAAATATGAAACCTTACGGCAATATAAACATAAGAGAACTTTCATGCGACAAGTTCCCCGATTTGCTCGTGTTTCCGCGCGACTTATACACCAACGACGACAGAATAGGCAATGAAGAGATATTCCGTTTGGAAGAAAAGAACGGCATTACGCATCTTCACACAGGAAATTTGGTAGGCTTCGTTGGTGTAAACGATACGCAACTGACCATAAGTTCGCGCTTTGCCAATGGTGGAAATGAGGATTTTTTCTTACATTACATGCTTCAAAAGGTGCTATCGATCAATGTTTTCAGGCTTCATCATCAGACATCCGAACAATCTGTTTTTGATTTCCTTATATACTTTTTCCCTCGTTTGTTGCTCTCTGCATTGCGACA
>CALGRN010000077.1 GCA_937880835.1 uncultured Prevotella sp.
AAGTCGAGTCCTTACGGCACTGTGGAAGACCCGTTCCAACCCGCAGAGCTTTGCTTTGGTGCACGCGGACATTTCTTTGCGCGCACAGTTGCAACAGACAACAAGCACATCATCGACACATTGAAAGCCGCAAAGAACCACAAAGGCGTTTCCGTATGCGAGGTATTGCAGAACTGTGTCATATTCAACAACGGCACTCACGACTCCGTTTACAACAAAGAAGGACGTGCAAACAACTCTATCTACGTTGAACATGGAAAACCTTTGGTGTTCGGAGCAAACAATGAATACGGACTGATGCAGGAAGGTTTCGGGCTTAAAGTTGTGAAAATAGGCGAAAACGGCGTGACTATCGACGACATACTCGTACACGATGCGCATTGCGAAGACAACACCTTGCAACTTCATCTGGCAATGATGGACAACGAGCATGGCTTCCCCATCGCATTAGGTGTTATAAGAGACGTAGAAGCTCCCACTTATGATGAAGCGGTGAACAGTCAGATAGAAGAAGTGAAAGCCAAGAAGCCGTATCACAACTTCATGGAACTTTTGGAAACGAATGATATTTGGGAGGTTGAATAAGGCATTCAACAATCGAATAAAACATACAGGTATAAAGATATGTTATATGGAAACCGATAAAGGGCAGGAGAACAAATACTCCTGCCCTTTTTGTTTTCTATTCCCTGTGACCGCAACGTTTATGTGCTGTGTATAATAGTATTCTCGTCTTGCAGGCATGAAAGCATATCAAAACGGTTCTGTATCACATCATCGAAACCGTTGCGCGCATGCAGTATGATACATGTATGTTCAAAGTAAATCCAACCGTCTCAGAGCACAGAAAAAATATGTTTTCACAGAAGCACATATAAAACCGTTTTTCAAAAGCTATCCTTTTGGCGTGCAAAAGGATAGCTTTTGCATCATAAAACAACAGCTTTTAGGATGCAAAACAATAACTTTTGAAAAACGGTTTATATATCGTTCGTTTTCAGCTGCTATTGAATTGAACTTATCAAGCTATGTTTTTCATCCTCCACTGATGATTATGGATATCTTTCATGCATCGTTTTTCCCGTCTTATGATAAACCTATGAACTGTAAGATAACGTGAATTCGACGAATTATAATTCTTTCTGTAATTTGATTAATATCGCGTATTGTTTTATAGTACAGTTTATATGGCAAAACGTTTTAGTAGCCATGCCGATACAAGATAGTGTTGTTTTAAATTTATAGGACATACACCGGGTCTGTCCCTACATGCTGATTGTGATGCGTATAATCATATCCTGCATGTAGGGACGCGCCCCGTGCGTGTCCGAATTGCCACGTGCCTGTACGTATTTACAACAATATTGCATGTCTGTTCACTTTCCAACTTTAATGATTATAATTAAATCTATTGAGTTGAATTAATCGAACTCTGGTTAAACTACTTATAAGTTTGTGAATAATAAGTTTTTTTATAACTTCAAAGTGTTGAATATAAAGATTAAAGGACATTTGATAGGCTTTAACCGGTCAAATGTCCTTTATATTTTGGAATAATTGATTTGCATACTTACACCAGTGCAACGAAAATTTCTTATAATGCATTTAACATTCAAAATAATTGCTTTTGGATTATAAAAACAAAAAAGTTTGACATTGAATTAACATGCCAAACTTCTTTAAAGTGATTCCGTAGGGATTCAAACCCTAAACCTTCTGATCCGTAGTCAGATGCTCTATTCAGTTGAGCTACGGAACCTTTCCGCTTAATTGCGAGTGCAAAGGTATTACTTTTATATGATATAGCCAAACATTTGATATTTTTTTTCGCTAAAAAAATTATTCTTTCGGCTTTTCACCGTGTAATACCGGCAATGAAATATGATATTTCACTGCTAAAAATCTTATGACTGTAATGAATGCAAATGTAACTATTGTGGTTATGTTAACGTTTACTCCCATTATCGTAAGAAGCCAATATATAAGTCCTCCGCCTATGCTTGCCACAGCATAAATTTCTTTATGGAATATCACGGGGACGTTATTGAGCATGACATCGCGCATCACACCGCCTGCCGCTCCTGTTATACAGCCCATTATAATGGCAAGCCAATAGGAATGTCCGCATTCAAGAGTCTTTTGAAGACCTGCTATTGTGAAGAGTGCAAGTCCTAATGTGTCGAATGCAAACCACGCGTTGTCAAGCCGTCTTAAATGCTTAGAGAATACTATTACAAAAAGAAGTGCAAGCGCGGTGCATATCACATACAGCGAGGATGTCATCCAGAAAGGAGTCTTTCCAAGCATAACATCCCTTATAGTTCCACCTCCTATGGCTACGGCAAAACCGCAGACATAACCTCCAAACCAGTCGAAATGTTTGGCTGCGGCATGGCGTATGCCCGATATTGCAAAAGCGAAAGTACCAAGAAACTCTATGACATGATGCAAAGTGTCATAGTAAACGAAGTGTGTCATTAGCATTAAGAATAGGTATTATTTTCCGTCTGTTATTTCAGAATGTATAAAGACAGAGAGTTGAAAGAATATTCCAACTCTCTGTTTTATCTTGATACATTATTAATATTCATGTTTCAAACATCATTTGTTCACAACATTCTGAGGACTTCCGTTTACAAAAGCCTCTATGTTTGCAACCGCAATATTCATCAATCTGACACGAGCTTCGTAGTTTGCCCAAGCTATATGAGGTGTTATATAGGCATTCGGAGCTGAGAAAAGTGGATTGTCAGCAGTCGGAGGTTCTATACACATGACATCAGAACCATAACCGCCAAGTTGTCCGGATTTAAGTGCTTCTGCCACATCCTGCTCGTTTACGAGCGGTCCTCTGCCGGTATTGACGAGCAAAGCTCCTTTTTTCATTCTCTTCAAACTGTCTTTATTGATTAATTCGCGTGTAGAATCAGTCAGCGGACAGTGCAAAGACAGAATGTCGCTAATGCCGAAAAGCCCCTCCATAGTGGTTTTCTGAATGCCTTCCGGAAGACTTGCTGAGTTCTTACTTGTAAACGCAAACACATCCATACCGAAAGTATGAGCAATCTTTGCCACTTTCATACCGATGTTACCAAGCCCTACAAGACCGAGAGTTTTACCCGAAAGTTCGTGCAAAGGAGTGTCCCAATAACAGAAATCGGCATTACTGCTCCAACGTCCTTTACGGTTCTGCTCGGCATAATGTTCTATTCGGTTTGTCATGTTAAGTATATGTGCAAACGTCATTTGTGCAACACTGTCGGTACTATATGCAGGAATGTTTGTGACAATTATTCCTTTCGACTTTGCAACTGCAATATCTACGACATTGAAACCTGTTGCAAGCACACCTATATATTTTAGTTTCGGCAGGGCATTTATTTCCTTCGCCGATATAATTACCTTGTTAGTGAGCAGTACGTCTGCATCTTTTGCGCGTTCTAAAACTTCCTCCGGTTTTGTTCTTTCATATACTGAAAGTTCACCAAACTGCTTCATTTCATCCCAAGATAAATCTCCGGGATTTACTCCATAACCATCTAAAACAACAATCTTCATAATAATATGTCTTTATAATTAAAAACTCTATATTCAAAATCTCAATCTTTATATCTTTCTCCCCAGCATTTCAGCATGCGCTGATATAACTTTTCCTCAGACGGAGAGTGCTGTGCATGCCAGAAACGCGTATGTTGCAAATCGTCCGGAAGGTATTGCTGCACAACAAAGTTATCCGGATAGTCATGCGAATATCTGTATCCATCGCTGTATCCCAATTCTGCCATAAGCTCGGTAGGGGCATTGCGAAGATGCAGCGGGACTGGTTGATTGCCCGTCTGTCTTACATTTGCCAGAGCTGCATCAATACCAAGATAAGCCGAATTGCTTTTAGGACTCGTGGCAAGATAAACAGCTGCTTCGGCAAGTGGTATTCTTCCTTCCGGCCATCCAATCTTATTTACGGTGTCAAATGCTGCGTTCGCCAACAGAAGAGCATTGGGATTGGCAAGCCCTATGTCTTCTGCTGCACTGATAACCAATCGCCTTGCGATGAACTTAGGGTCTTCTCCGCCCTCTATCATGCGTGCCATCCAGTAGAGAGCAGCATCAGGATCGCTTCCTCTTATGCTTTTTATGAATGCGGAAATGATGTCATAATGCATCTCTCCGTCCTTGTCATAAGCAATCGGGCTCTGTTGTAATCTATTCACAACTACATCATCCGTAATATCAATTTCGTTGCTGTCTTCCGCCTCTACTACGAGTTCCAGAATGTTTAACAACTTGCGTGCATCTCCGCCACTGTATCTGAGAATAGCTCCTGTCTCACTTAATGTGATGTTTTTCTTCTTCAACTCCACATCTGTTTCAACTGCTCTATGCAGCAGTTTCAGCAAATCTTCTTTTTCAAGTGATTTAAGTACGTAAAGCTGACAACGTGACAGCAAAGGTCGTATGACTTCGAAAGAGGGGTTTTCTGTTGTTGCTCCGATGAGCGTTACAATACCTTTCTCAACCGCTCCAAGCAAAGAATCCTGCTGACTTTTGCTGAATCTGTGTATTTCGTCTATGAAAAGAATGGGAGAATTTGAGTTGAAAAACCTGCCGTTTTTAGCACGTTCGATTACTTCACGCACATCTTTAACACCGCTTGTTACTGCACTGAGAGTATAAAAGGGTGTTTCCAACTTGTTTGCAATAATCTGGGCAAGAGTTGTTTTGCCCACACCGGGAGGTCCCCAGAGAATAAACGACGAAATACGTCCTGCGTCTATCATCTTACGCAGTACGGCATTCTCGCCCAATAAATGCTTCTGTCCTATATAGTCATCTATACGGCGAGGTCTCATTCTCTCTGCTAACGGTTCCATTCTGTAATATTAATGTAGGCACAAAAATAACTAATATATACCACATAAGCAAAAAATATATATAAAAAACTTGTGAATAACGGAGAAAGTATATACTTTTGCAACCAACAAAAACAAAAGATTGTTGCAACCTAAATGAAGATAACAATACTCCAAACAGACATAATATGGGCATCACCGGAAAGTAATGTTCTTTCCGCAGAAAGACTTATGGCTTCTTCAACAAACAGTGATTTATATGTATTGCCTGAAATGTGGACTACCGGATTTGCCATAAAGCCTCATGGAATAGCGGAGACGAACGACTCTTCATTATCGTGGATGATAACTGCTGCAAAGAAATATAATGCTGCAATATGCGGTAGCATAGCAGTGGAATTGACAAATAATGACACGGAGGAGGTCGGTTCTTCTGCGAAGTCTTATAGAAATCGTCATTATTTTGTATTTCCTGACGGCAGTTATAAATTCTATGACAAGCATCATCTATTTTCTTTTGGCAACGAAAATCGTTTCTATGATGCAGGTAAGGAACGCGTTATAATCGAATACAAAGGTGTTCGTTTCCTTTTGCAGACATGCTATGATTTGCGTTTTCCTGTATGGATGAGATATAATGGCGACTATGATGCGATAATATTCGTAGCTAATTGGCCCGAAAGCAGAAAGAATGTATGGCAGATATTGCTTAGAGCAAGGGCGATAGAAAATCAATGTTACGTTATAGGGTGCAACAGAGTTGGAAAGGATGAGTATAATATTTACACCGGAGAAAGTGCTGTTATAGACCCCAAAGGCAATACAATAGCAGAAAGCATTCGTGCAGAAGAAAGTGTTATTTCTGCTGATATTTCCATCAGAGATTTGCAACTTTTCAGAGAAAAATTCAGAGTTCTGGACGACCGTGACATAATTAATATACAATGACACAGCAATAAGCAAACAATAAAAAAGAATAAATCTATTAAAGAATATGAGACAACAAGCAAAGAAAGCATTAACATTAAAAACCTTAAACAAGAGTAATGTTTGGAACATACAAGAGAATGACATATTCCGTATGTGGGAAGCTGCCGAAAAAGATGTAGATCTCAAAGACAATACACGGCACTATATAGACATTATAAAAAGCGCTTTTGATGTAGAGGAAATAAAGATAGACAAACCCGAAGTTATCAAGAAATATGATACAAATGGATTTAAAGTGGGAAAAATACGCACTGATGATAATACAAAAATCAAGATTGCGATAAAGAAACGTGCCATTATAAGAATAACAGACCTTACTTATGAAAATATAAATCATATATCCGCATCAAAGCTTATCGAGGTTCTTGAAAGGAATTTCGGTGGCGGTTGGGATTCCATTTCTCAAAGTATTAAGGATATAATCGAAAGCGGTTTCGACATAAGTACAACCACTTTACCGAAAGACAAGTTGAAAAAGAAAGGTGGAATGTACGACAAGAAAGTTGCCGAAGGGTTTGAAGTATTGGAAATTCCGAAAGGTCTTTGGATTGAAGCGATATTCGCAAAAGAGAAGCCGGAGGCAGAAAGTCCTAAGATAAACATTGAAGAGGACGAGGTGAAATTCAACGACGATGATGATGAAGAAGACCTGCCGGATATTGAAGATGATTATGATGACATTGATGAGGATGACGATTTCGATGAAGATAAACTGACAGAAGAAAGCTATCGTACTACGTTCGATGCCGAACCCGAAGATTTGAACATGGCAGCAGAAGACGTAGCGGAAGATGATTACGAAGATTAATAGTCAATAAAGCCTTATTGTCATATTTTAATTGTATCTTTGCATATAAATGACTGACAACTGACCGTATGGCAAAAAATATTTTCAAAGGATTAGGTATTGCCGTTGTCACTCCCTTTACATCAAAAGGAGATATAGACACGGAAGCTCTTATAAAATTATTGGAGTATCAGCTTGACAACGGAGCTGATTTCTTATGCATATTGGCAACAACAAGCGAAGCCCCTTGTCTTACAAAAGATGAGAGACAAACGGTGAAAGACATTGTCGTAAAAGTTGTCAAAGGAAGAGTGCCTATACTTATGGGATGCGGGGGAAACAATACCGATGCTGTCGTAAGAGAAATAAAAGAAACAGATTGGACGGGCATAGACGGAATACTCAGCGTATGTCCTTTTTACAATAAACCTTCGCAGGAAGGGCTCTATCAGCATTTCAAACAGATAGCAAACGCTACCACACTGCCTGTCGTTTTGTATAATGTACCGGGAAGAACCGGTATAAACCTCGAAGCTGAAACTACGGTAAGGCTTGCGCGCGATTATGAAAATATAGTTGCGATAAAGGAAGCAAGCGGTAAACTTTCACAGATTGATGAAATCATAAAGAACAAACCGGAAGGGTTTGATGTAATCAGTGGAGACGATGCACTCACATTCCCTATTATCGCATGTGGTGCTGTTGGTGTCATATCTGTCATTGGCAACGCTCTGCCGAAAGAATTTTCACGAATGATAAACCATGAATTCAACGGAGAAATAGATAAAGCAAGGTTTATACATCACAAGTTTACAGAACTTTACTCACTTCTTTTCGTTGACGGAAATCCTGCCGGCGTAAAAGCTCTTCTACATGAAATGGGATTCATAGAAAACATTCTGCGGCTGCCGCTTGTGCCCACACGCATAGAAACGACTCAGCAGATAGCTGCAATATTGAAAGAAAAAACTCTAGTAGAAATTCAAGCAATAGGTGCTGGAGCTATAAATCAAGCTGTTAAAGCAGTTGCGATAGCAAGAGGTTTTGTAGCACCAAGTGGAAAGGATATTGTATGTATCCCTGCATTTACTGATATCGAAA
>CALGRN010000078.1 GCA_937880835.1 uncultured Prevotella sp.
TCTAATCGCACGATGCTGTCAACTTTCACATTTGAATAATCCACTGATACCTCCGACGATGATACATTTTCGCCATAGACAAGCAGTTGAAGCTGTGAGTTTTTCATGCCTGCATACCAGTAAGCCGGTTCTATCTTCAACACCTTTGTCGCTGATATTGCGGTAATCACCGCGAAGAAAATATATGATATCAATATTATACGTTTCATATCTGTTTTTGTTTCATTTTTATTGTTGATAAGCAGAGGCTCAAAATTGTCTTATAGGACAATTTGAAAAGTCTTATAAGACAATTTAAATTGTCCTATAAGACAATTTTGAGCACTTGCGCAATATGTTTCATTTTACATATCATAAGGATAAAAATCTCTTATAGAAAATATACCATAACCTACTGGAAATCAGTCATGAAGGATTAACGCCGACTGTGAATCGACATTCACTTTTCCACCTTCAATCTCTCCAAGTCCGTTCTCGTCTATAACACCATCGCAACAAACTACTGTGAATTTGCCTTGCGGAATATCAACAGTCACCGCCTCTTTATTGGCATTAAGTATCACGACAATGCCATTCCACGCGTCACCACCGGCATGATTTTTCAAGATAAAGCCCACAATACCGTTGCCAAGCGGCATGAATTCGAGATGCTTTCTTATCAAATCCGCACTTCCGAGACGGAAAGCCGGATGATTTTTACGCAATGAAATCAAATTCTTATAATAATCGAAAACATGCGGATAACGTTTCATGTTGTCCCAGTCAAGACGGTTGACACTGTCCGGCGATGCGAAACTGTTGCGCACCTCTTTCTTGTCTCTGAGCATTTCTTCGCCGCTCAGCATAAAAGGTATGCCTTGCGAAGTAAAAACTGCGGTCTGCGCAAGCAGATCAAGACGTATCAATTCTTCCATGCTTATTCCCGGAATACTTGCCCTTAGCCTGTCCGTAAGACACATATCGTCATGACAACTTACGTATGAAATCATCTGTGTAGGTTCTTTTGCCCATGCTTTTTTCGAATAATTCACCTTCGAATAGTCAACTTGCTGATGCTCAATCATACCCGCAATACCGGCTTTCAGACTTTCTTCCTCACCGCTGATACCTGCAAGGAAAGCACCTTTTTCATCGTTATTGAAAGGTCCGCGCAACGCATCACGTATCTCATCAGAGAAAGCCGCAATGCCCGGCATCATACTCATATTGGCTTTCATTCCTAACTTCTCCGTCGGATAAGCGCAACTTCCCGCACTCCAACCCTCTCCGTAGATGAACACGGAAGAGTCTATTTCTTTTACGGCACTGCGTATCTCGTTCATCGTCTCTATATCATGCACTCCCATAAGATCAAACCGAAAACCGTCTATATGGTATTCGTTAATCCAATACTTCACAGATTCAATAATGAATTTGCGCATCATCTCGCGCTCACTTGCAGTCTCGTTGCCGCATCCTGAACCGTTTGAATAATCTCCGTTTGCTGTCTTTCGATAGAAATAATCAGGATAAGTGCGTTGAAATGCGCTGCCGGAAATGTCGAAAGTATGATTGTAAACCACATCGAGAATAACCCTTATACCCGCATTATGCAATGCTTGTACCATTTGCTTGAACTCTCTTATTCGTGCAGACGGCGTATAAGGATCTGTCGAATACGAACCTTCCGGAACATTATAATTAAGTGGATCATATCCCCAATTATAATTTTGTTCATACAATTTCGTTTCATCAACGGAGGCATAATCAAACGAAGGAAGAATATGCACCGCATTTATTCCCAGTTCAGTAAGATGTGTTATTGCCTTTTGCTCTGTAAGAGCGAGAAACTTACCCTTGTTTTTCAAACCGGAAGACATATCTATTGAGAAATCACGGTGATGCATTTCATATATAATAATGTCGGCAGGAGAATTCGTTTTAATCCTTTTATCGTGTTCCCAACCTTCCGGATTGGTTTCATTCATATCTATAATTGCAGCACGTTTACCGTTTACTCCAACTGCCTTAGCGAATATTCCCGCTGTTTCTCCGTAAGATTCGGACTTTTTATGAACAACAACCTCAAACGTATAGAATTTGTTTTTCAAGTCTTTTTTAACTTTCAAAATCCATGTATCCTTCCCTGTCTTTTTCATTTTGAAGGTTTTCAAAGGTTCACCTCCTATTCCTTCATTATATATTCTCAGCATAACGCTCTTGCTGTCGGAAGGAGCAAACAGTTTGAAAACTGTAAATTCCGGAGTATAATACGCCTCTTCAAAATATTGAGAAAATGCCTTGCACGATACCGCAAGCAAGCATAAAAGCAATGTAAGAATTCTATTCGATTTCATATATTATATATGTAAAATATTATTTGGCTATAATAGATACGGCGAAACCTCCCCCTCTTGCCTGCGTAAGTTTCAATACATCTCCCCTTTTCACTTTTCGTCGTGTGATTGTATATGCCTTCGGATTTTTCTCATAGTCTGCATCTTTTGCATCAGAGTATATCATACAGTCATATACTTTGCCCTTATCAAGGAAATCCAACTTAACAATGCTTTTGTGTCCGTTCTCATCACATTTTCCTCCGATAAACCAGTTGTCTGTTCCTTTTGCTTTTCTTGCAACAGTGATATAATTTCCCGGTTCTGCTTCAAGATATTTTGAATCGTCCCAATCAACCGCAACATCACGTATAAACTGGAACGCATCGTCATAACGTTCATAATGTTCGGGGAGATCGGCAGCCATTTGCAGAGGACTGTACATTGTTACATAAAGCGCAAGCTGACCCACAAGAGTTGTATGGACATAAGATTTGTTGTCGCTCCAATTCTTCAACTGTGTCTCGAATATTCCCGGTGTATAATCCATCGGTCCACCTTGAAGGCGCGTAAACGGCAATATCACTGTATGGTTGGGATTGCTTCCGCCAAATGCTTCATACTCCGTTCCTCGTGCACTCTCATTACCTATGAGATTAGGATAAGTGCGACAAAGCCCTGTCGGACGTACTGCCTCGTGAGCATTTACCATGATACGATGCTTTGCAGCTTCTTTTATGCAATACAGATAATGATTATTCATAAACTGCCCGTAATGATGTTCGCCGCGTGGAATTATATCACCGACATATCCACTCTTAACTGCATCGTAGCCAAACTCGTTCATAAGTTTGTAAGCATCTTTTATATGACGCTCGTAATTGATTACAGACGAAGATGTTTCATGATGCATCATCAGTTTGACACCTTTTGAATGAGCATAAGCATTAAGAGCTTTAATATCGAAATCGGGATATGGCGTAACAAAATCGAATACATCAAACTTCCACATATTAGCCCAATCTTCCCAACCTATATTCCATCCTTCAACCAAGACTTGGTCAAGTCCGTTCTTTGCAGCAAAGTCAATATATCGCTTTACCTTTTCATTATTCGCGCCATGACGCCCGTTAGGTTTCGTTTTCGTGTAGTCAGTCTTACCTATATGCACT
>CALGRN010000079.1 GCA_937880835.1 uncultured Prevotella sp.
TACTACGTTGATGTTCTGGAAGCCCCATGAACGGAGACAGAGAGGAACGATTACGCGACCTGTTCCGTGCATTGCAGAATATACGATGTTGAGGTCCTTCTGGCGGAGGATAACATCCTGGTCAACCATAGCTTCCTTAACGGCAGTCATGTAGTCATAATCCATCTCACCACCGATGATCTTGATGAGGTCTGGGTTAGCCTCGAACTTAACGTCCTCGATTGAAACCTTGTTCACCTCGTCGATAATGCCCTTGTCGTGTGGAGCGAGCACCTGAGCACCGTCCTCCCAGTAAGCCTTGTAGCCGTTGTACTCCTTAGGGTTGTGAGAAGCAGTAACGTTCACACCTGCCTGAGCACCGAGCTGACGGATAGCGAAAGAGATTTCTGGTGTAGGGCGAAGGCTCTCGAAGAGATAAGCCTTGATGCCGTTTGCAGAGAAGATGGCAGCAACAGTCTCAGCGAAGAGGCGAGAGTTGTTGCGGCAGTCGTGACCTACAACTACAGAGATGTTCTCCTTGCCAGCGAAGTTCTTGTTGATATAGTTGGCAAAGCCCTGAGTAGCCATACCCACGATGTACTTGTTCATGCGGTTAGTACCAGCACCCATGATACCGCGAAGACCGCCGGTACCGAACTCAAGGTTCTGATAGAACGCATCGATAAGATCTGTCTTATCCTCATTGTCAAGCATAGCCTTTACTGCTGCCTGAGTTTCTTCATCGAAAAGAGGAGAAAGCCACTTCTGAGCTTCCTGCTCACATTGTTGTACTAATTGAGTGTCCATTGGTTTATAGTGTTTTTGTTTGATTAATAGTTCATACAAGTTTCGCAAGTTTCCAACTTGCTGTTCAGTCTGCAAATGTAATATAAATTATTTCAACAAGCAAGTAAATCAAGAAATATCAATCGTATAAGATAAAAAAAAACTCTTTTCCCTTCCTTTTTCATAAAATATTACTACCTTTGCACCGCTTTTTGCGCATTACGCACATGAAAGTTGTTGTTGGTTCCGTAGCTCAGTTGGATTAGAGCAACGCCCTTCTAAGGCGTGGGTCTTGGGTTCGAACCCCAACGGAATCACTGATATACACAAATAGGATTTCAGTATTGAAATCCTATTTGTGTATTATGTATACTTTCGATTATCTACTATCTGTATATCTTTTTACAAAAATAAAAAGATATTATGCGATTTAAAGCAATACTGATATTATGCAAACTCGATTATATTCTCTTTTAATATGATTGTTTATATATGCTAATGATTGTTGACTTGTTATTTGTCAGACTATATTGTATAACACTGCGATGTATATATTCAAAAGCAATAAATCTCTGCTTTTTATAAGATTGAAAGTAAAGACGTTGCAAACGGCTTTTTAAGAGTTATTGTTTTGTATTTAAAAAGCTATTGTTTTGCAATATAAAAGTTATACTTTTACACTGCAAAACAATAGCTTTTTAAATATAGCTTGCAAACTTATTATTTTCAAATATATTGATTTGAGTTTATCAAACTAAAATCAATTAATACCTTAAAGCTACAAAAACACATCATTATTAATCAAATTAACGAGAAAATATAATTTGTTGAACTGATATTTATATTGTATTCTTTGACATAAAGGACATTTGTCTGGCTAAATATTTCAATGTCTTTCATGCAAAAAATATAAATAAAAAAGAATTTCTTTGTAAAAACCATTCTGTAATATCCGAAAAATTATATATATTTGCCGGCATCTTTACATGTTGACAGTATGCCTTACGACATGCACTACATACGCCGTCAGGCTTTAAAATTAATATATAAACAACTATAATATAAAGGGATATGAAAAGAATTATAATAACTGCAATGCTTATGACCGTTGCTGTTTTCTCGTTTGCACAAATGCAACAACCTTTCAAGGGATATATATATAATGAAGAGTATAAGGTTTATATCAAGATGAACTTATATGATAAGGACATAAAAGTACCCGAACAAGAAATCTTCGGTGATTTACCGGGTTACTTCGGTGCTAAACGCGACACTCGGCTTTGGCTTATATTATCTGCCGAGATAGTTAAAGAGAACGAAGCTTCAATATCTATAATCAACGATTACGGTAGCGAAGACCTAACTGCAACTATTGTTGCAAATGCCGATGGTACATATACATTGAAGCAAGAAGAAGGAAGCAAGATAAAGATTGTTGTTGACAGAAAATGGGTAAAGATACCCGATAATCTCATTTTTAAACCCGTTGATGACGATAAATCTGTAAAGAAGTAATCTCAATGTAATCAACCTGCATGCAATTTGCACTTATTCAGCAAAACAGAGCATGAAAAATATTTATTTCAAATGTTTCTTTTGAAATACTAAGATAACGTGAGTTCGACGAATTATAATTCTTTCTGTAATTTGATGAATATAGCGTA
>CALGRN010000080.1 GCA_937880835.1 uncultured Prevotella sp.
ATTAATCCGAATTCTGTTAATTCAATCCAATAGATTTAAGTATAACCATTACAATTAGCATGTAGGGGACAGACCATGTGTCTGTCCGAGAATCAACAGGCGTACACATTCAACGTTGTTAAATGCAAACAGGCAGGTGGTAATAGGGACACGCACAGGGCGTGTCCCTACATGCAGGATATAATTATAAACATAACTATCAGCATGTTTGTACAGACAACGTGTCTGTCCGAGAAATGTATAACAACGCTAATTCGTATAGGTAGGCAACTAAAAAACATTTTGCAAGACAAACAGGGAAATAAAATAATAAGCGATATCCGGAAAGTTATAGGATAATTATAATTCGTCGAACTCGCGTTAAATTATTGTATGTCAGAATGTTATAAACAGTATTTCAAGAGTTGTTGTTTAATACTCTGAAAGGATAACTTTTGCATTGCAAAACAATAGCTTTTGCGCCCCAAAAGCTATTGTTTTGTTTTTTTGCAATATTATATTCTATTATTGATACGGTGTATTCCCTATTATATAAAAAATGCTCTCTTCGGCTCTTATAATATGATATGGAGCGGAAGAGAGCGTTTTGTTTTTAGTGAAAACTACCTATGTGTTGTTTATATGCAATGCGGATGCTATTTAACGGCAAATTTTCTGATAACCGGTCCGCTTGCGGTTGCCATGCGGAGTATATATATTCCGTTGCATAGAGGCAGAGAGATATTGCGTGTTATGTTTTTGGTTGCATATCTGCATGTTCCGTCGAGCGCATATACTTCAACTTTGTTTACTTTGTTTGTGTTTGCAATGGTCAGATTGTTGTCACATATCGTAAAGTATTCAATGTTGTTGCTTGTAAGTTCGGTTATGTCTGTCGGGTCGCTTACTGTTATTATGCTATAATATTTATGATAGTTTCCAATAGTCTGTGTCACAATGTTTCCATTGTAAGAAGATTTGAATTCGAGAGTTGGAATGTATTCTCCTTTCTCGATTTTTGGTGTATAATCATAGTCGAATTTCATTGTGTTGCCAGCTTCGAGCGTTATTCCTGACTTCATAAATATTAGCTCTCCGTTGTCGTTTGTACGCTGTCTGATACGCAGATATAGCGTTCCGTTTTTTAAATCTCTGTTTGCCTTGATAGTCAACGAGCAGTTTTTTATGCGTTTTCCTTTTTCCATTTCTTTGGGTAAGATGAATTCTTCGCATACCGCCGGAATGTCTGCATTGTGTTTAACGCTTATTATGCAGGGTTCAAAAGCACTCTCGACAGGTAGTTCTCCTTGTTCTGTTTTATAACAAGAAAGCAGACGGTATTCGCCCGGTTCTACATCGAGACGTTTGTAGTATTTTATATCGAAAGCCCCCAATTTGTCGAAATAATTGTTTATCTGCATGAAATCATAGACTTTGTTTTCGTCTGCTGTATCTGCAAGTTTCAATATCAATCCTGCTGTTCCTGCCGCACCGTAGTTTCTCACGCCCGATGTTACGAGAAGAATTTGTCCCTGACAGATGTTGTTGTCGTAAGTATCTCCGCAAATCCATTTGTAGGCAGATGTTTGTCTGATTACAGGCACTGTTGTTTCTGCTTGCACTTCGATTATGTCTTCGCCTTCTTCGCAGTGTTTGAATGGGTAATCTTCGTGTTTGTTTTCAAATACGGTGGCGCGGTATTTCCCTGCCGGCATGTTTTCGGGAAGGTCTATCAACAGGTATATTGTTTTCTCTGACTTGTCGTATATGCGGTAAGAACTTAGCGTATCTTTTTCGCTTAGTATATAAGTATTGTTGTTGTCGTTTATGTCAGTGAAACGTATGCGCATTTTTCCGAGATAAAAATCTTCGCTGTTGTTGCGTATGTCGAGCCGGAAAACACCGCTTCCTTTCGCATATAGCGCACCATCTGTTGTTATAGGACTCAGTAATTGTGCATCCGGATGAGGCACATGCTGTATCATTTTTGTTATGACACCGTCTTTAACAGTTGCCTCTATGTAGTTTGGCAGTGTATTCTCTTGCCTTATTATTGTAAATCTTTCTTGTCCTTCTGCACGATATCCGAACATGATGCGATAGTTTCCGTCGGTTATTTCAGGTACGGTAGTTTCAAAGTCACGTATTTTTATGGGTTTTGCATCAATAGAATTTTCTATCGTAGGGTCAACACCTTTAAAAGTTTCCGGTTGATATTTCAACACCTTTAATATGTTTTTTCCATCTGTCAGCAGTGCAGCAATGTCGCCTTTGAAGTCGTCAGAATCATAGTTTCCTATGAAAGCCATAAGCGTGTAGAGTCCGTTATATTCCGATATCGCTATGCGTGTCGATGCATATATTGCCCATTCTTTTTCTCCCGGTATTTCTCCGACAGGCTTTATTCCTACTATTATTTCCTGTCCGAGATTATATCCGCCTCCGTTTGCACCTATTCCGAGAGTCTCCGGGTTAAGTGCATTGACGAGAAAATAGCCGTTGCTTCTACCATACCACCCCCAGTTTATGTGTATGAAGTCGTTGTCGTCATATCCGTCGCAAACAAAAGCATGTCCTCCTAATCCGTCTTCGTTTGAAGCACTGTAATATATCGGTCTTCCTTCGTTAAGCTCTTTCTTTATCATTTCCATCCATTCTGTCGTACTAAAATGTTCACGTTTTTTGTAAGACATGCTTGGATCGTAATTGAAATATCTTACCAATGCACCTGTAACAACAGAAGAAAGAGCACCGCTTCCATTTGGTTCATAGGTCATGTTGACCGATATTCCGAGATGAGCGCATAGAGTGGCGAGTGCATTATTTTGTTCTTCGTTGCCGTTATCCTTTTCTACTCGTTCGGGCATTTTGTCCCATTGATAAGTTGTTTCGCCGAAATTTGCAGTTAACATCCCTGCTGTTGAATTATAAGAATGCACTCCTTTTCCTCTTGTCGGTGCACCCCAGAAACGCATTATCTGCGCCATTGCCGTAGCAACACACCCTACATAATAGTGTTTGGTAGTGCCTTCTGAGGTTGTATATGTAGGACACATGTTGTTGAACGGAGCATCCTGTCCCCATTCTATGTTTTTTAGCAACGGGCTTACTATCGGATTGCCTTGCTCCGGTATTACAATCTCTTTATTGATGTTGCGCTTTGAAACGTTTTCTACCGCAATGGCATACATGTTGAGCATTGCCGTAACATTGCTTGGTGCATTCTCTATATAAAAAGAACCTCTGTTGCTGTAACCGATAATGTTTCCTATTGCATCATCTCCCGAAACTATAACGAAGCCTTTGTTGTTCTCTGCATTGTAAACATAGAATGGTGCATCGTCTCCATTTGTAAATGACTGTGATCGAAACTGTTTTGGAATTGCAAGCAGCTTTGCTTTCACATTATGCTTGTGTTGCTTGCTTAGGAAAGTTACCGCAGTGCGATATGCTTCTGCTTGTGTCACCTTACGTGCGCTGACGGTAATTGTCATTAGCGTCAACATTGCAATGACAAGTTGTATTTTTCTCTTCATTTTTTAGATATTAATGAGTTTATATAATAATATGTTTTAAGGTTTTCATCATTAAAAAGGTGATAAATGACTATTTGTTTGCAAATTTAGTTTTTTTATTCTTATTAAAAGCCTTTTCTTGGATATATTTTTAAATATGGGTATTTATTTGTGTTTTTTATAATAAATCGTTATCTGTTATAATATAGAATAATAGTAATTCGATATTATGAAAGATAAAACTAAAAAACGATAATGTTTTGTGATTATCGTCTTTTTCATTAAATTTGCAGGCGCAACAGGTTCATATCAATATTGATTAAAAAGGGAATCAGGTGGAAATCCTGAACAGTCCCGCTGCTGTGAGTTGTCCTTATCAGGCTCAAACATAAAGCCACTGATGTTTTCGGGAAGGCGTTTGATGTCGGACAATGAAGTCAGAAGACCTGCCGTTGCGTCAGTCCGTTCTCGTGTGCGAGGTAAACACACGAAAGAGGAAAAACATTATATGTTGTTTATGAGAAATCTTTCAGCGTTGGTCATGCTGTTTCTCGTGTTCAATGCGTTGTATGCGCAGAAAGAGAAACGAGATACTATAAAGACGCAAAACATAGACGAGGTGACAGTGGTGTCGCACCGTGTGCCGGTCAATGTCGTAAAGTCAATGCCTGTTCAGTATATAGACAAGGCAGAACTTGAACGATTGGGCGTGCATACAGTTGCGGATGCCGTGAAGATGTTTGCAGGAACTAATGTGCGTGATTATGGCGGTATCGGCGGACTTAAAACGGTTTCGGTGCGCAATCTCGGTGCTGCTCATACGGCAGTCAGTTACGACGGTGTTACGGTAAGCAACACGCAAGCCGGGCAGATAGACATAGGCAGGTTTTCGCTCGATAACGTCTGCCTTATTTCTTTGTCCGTAGGGCAGGATGATAACATTATGCAGACCGCACGCCACTATGCTTCCGCAGGAGTAATGGCTATTGAGACGGAGCGTCCGACGTTCGATGTCAAGAATTACAAGATAAGGTTCGGGCTTCAAGGAGGGTCTTTCGGATATGTCAATCCGACGCTTCGCTATTGGCAGAAAGCAGGCGAAAGAACGGCGATAGCATCAGATGTGTCTTTCATGCGTGCCGACGGAGCATATCCGTTTGTGCTTAAAAACGGCAAATCGGAAACAAGAGAGAAACGCTATAATTCGGATATAAACACGTGGTATGGCGAAATCAATGTGTTCCATACGTTGAGAGACAGCAGCGAGATAGCTCTGAAAGCATATTATTTCAATTCGGAAAGAGGACTTCCGGGTACGGTCATACTGTATAATAACAGTTCGAAAGAACGCTTGTGGGATGAGAATTTCTTCGCACAAGCGACTTACGACAAGCGTTTCGCAGGCAAATGGAGGCTCAGTACAAGGATGAAATACAACTATTCGTGGAACAAATACGAAGACACCGATGTTAAATACGACAACGGAAAGCGCACTGACTTGAATCGGCAGAACGAATATTACGTATCTGCAACATTGGGTTGGCGTCCGTATAAATGGTTTACGGCTGCAATCGCGCAGGATATTGTATTCAATTCTCTGCGAAACAATATAAACGAACAGCCAAATCCTACGCGCTTCACGTCGCTTACCGCGCTGTCTGCTCATATAAACACGAACAGAATAACACTCGTTGCAAATGTCGTTGGAACTTTCGCTGCCGAGAAAGTACGTGCCGGCGACAAACCCGAAGACCGCAAAAAGCTTTCTCCAACCATTTCGCTTTCTTACAGAATATTGTCCGACAAATCGTTGTTTGCAAGGGCAATGTGGAAGAATACTTTCCGTATTCCGACGTTCAATGACCTTTATTATCTCCGAATAGGCAACACCGGCTTGCGCCCGGGAATAGCTTCCGAGGTTAATTTAG
>CALGRN010000081.1 GCA_937880835.1 uncultured Prevotella sp.
CACCGGCTTTATCGGCCCTAACGGCGCAGGAAAATCAACACTACTGAAAGCTATCAGCGGTGAACTTGAACCAAACAAAGGCTCCGTAGAGCTTGCACCTGGTGAGAGACTTTCAGTGCTTGACCAAGACCATTTCAAATATGATGAGTTCACAGTAATGGATACTGTGCTCATGGGACATCAGCCTTTATGGGACAATATGAAAGAGCGTGAGGTGCTATATGCAAAATCCGAGATGTCGGAAGAAGACGGTAACCGAGCTGCCGACCTTGAACTTAAATTTGCAGAGATGAATGGTTGGGAGGCTGAAAGCGATGCGGCACAGATGCTTTCTAATCTTGGTGTGAAAGAAAACATGCATTACAAACAAATGAGTGAATTGTCAAACAACGAGAAAGTACGCGTCATGCTTGCCAAAGCTCTGTTCGGACAACCTGACAATCTGCTTCTCGATGAGCCTACAAACGACTTGGATTTGGACACAGTTCAATGGTTGGAAGAATATCTCAGCAATGTAGAACAGACAGTATTGGTAGTGAGTCACGACCGACATTTCCTTGATGCAGTAAGCACTCAGACCGTAGATATCGACTTTGGAAAAGTAACTGTATTCTCCGGAAACTACTCTTTCTGGTACGAGAGTTCTCAACTTGCCTTGCGCCAAGCTCAGAATCAAAAACAAAAAGCTGATGAAAAGCGCAAGGAACTTGAAGAATTCATCAGACGTTTTGCTGCAAACGTTGCAAAAAGCAAACAGACTACAAGTCGCAGAAAAATGCTCGAAAAGCTCAATGTAGAGGAAATACGTCCTTCAAGTCGCAAATATCCGGGAATTATATTTCAAATGGAACGCGAACCGGGAAATCAAATACTCGAAGTAGAAGGATTAAAAGCATTGGACACAGACGGAAGCGTACTATTCGATAATGTAAACTTCAACATAGAGAAAGGACAGAAAGTTGTATTCCTGAGTCATAATCCAAAGGCAATGACAGCACTGTTTGAGATTATTAACGGCAATCGTCAGGCTGATGCAGGAACATACAAATGGGGAGTTACTATAACAACAGCGTATCTTCCTCTTGATAATACGGACTTCTTCAACAGTGATAAAAATCTTGTAGATTGGCTGAGTCAATACGGAGTAGGCAATGAAGTTGTAATGAAAAGTTATCTCGGACGTATGCTGTTCTCTGGCGAAGAGGTTCTGAAAAAGGTTAACGTGCTTTCGGGAGGAGAGAAAATGAGATGTATGATTGCACGCATGCAGATGCGTAATGCCAACTGTCTGATCTTAGATACACCTACAAACCATTTGGACTTGGAAAGCATTCAGGCTTTCAACAACAATCTGACAGGTTTTAAAGGCAATGTTCTTTTTGCGAGTCACGACCACGAATTCATACAGACTGTTGCAAACCGTATAATAGAACTTACACCAAACGGAACAATAGATAAGCTGATGGACTACGATGATTATATATATGATGCTCGTATAAAAGAACAGAAGGCAAAAATGTATAATTAATATTGATTTGCTATATTATAATATCCAATAGTTCAGAATCTAAAAAACGTTGATACGAATATTGTGATTGGCATGTTTTTTGCAAAATATATAATACATATAATATCTTGTTTTAAAACAAAAACAATAAGACTATGAGCAAAGAAAATAAATATCAAGAGAAAAATATCGACATCGAGAACGACAAAGTGAATGAAAACGAAGAAAATTCGGATATTAACTTTGAAGAAACCACAAGTGAAACGGAAACAACGGAAGATACCGACACTATTGAAGAAACGGACGAATTAGAAGCAATAAAACGGGAAAATGAAGATATTAAAGACAAGTATCTACGTACCGTTGCAGAGTTTGAAAATTACAAGAAACGCACATTGAAAGAGAAAACGGAGCTGATATTGAACGGTTCGGAAAAGACGGTATCTGCAATATTGCCCGTACTTGACGATATGGAACGTGCGCTTGCAAACTCTGATAAAACGAATGATATTGATGCTTTGAAAGAAGGTATGGACTTGATCTATAAGAAGCTCATAAAAACACTCGAAGGACTTGGAGTGAATAAGATAGAAACATTAGATAAAGATTTTAATGTTGATTATCATGAAGCTGTTGCAATGGTTCCCGGAATGGACGATGACAAAAAAGGCAAAGTGATAGATTGTATTCAAACAGGATATACCCTTAATGATAAGGTAATACGTCACGCAAAAGTTGCAGTAGGACAATAGTATTTAAACAAACAGAAGGTTGAACGGATTGAAAACACATCTGTTCAACTTTTTTACATATTTAATTTCAACATTCCAACAATAAGGAAATGGCAAAGAGAGATTATTACGAAGTACTTGGAATAGACAAGAACGCTTCGGAAGACGATATAAAGAAGGCATACCGTAAAATAGCCATAAAATATCACCCTGACAGAAACCCAGACAACAAGGAAGCGGAAGAGAAATTCAAGGAAGCTGCCGAAGCATACGATGTATTACATGACCCGCAAAAGCGTCAACAGTATGACCAATTCGGTTTCAACGGACCGGCAGGAGCAGGTGGTTTTGGCGGTTTGGGAAGTGCAGGCGGTTTCTCTACTGAGGATATATTCTCAATGTTTGGAGACATCTTCGGTGGCAGAGGAGGTTTCGGCGGCTTCGGAGGAAGTGGCGGACGCAAGCATACTCAACAATACAGAGGCAGCGATTTGCGTTTAAAGGTACGTCTTTCGCTTCAAGAAGTTTCTACGGGAGTAACCAAAAAGTTCAAGGTTAAGAAAGATGTGCAATGCAGTCATTGCCATGGAAGCGGTGCAGAAGCAGGAAGCGGATCGGAGACTTGTAGCACTTGTCACGGCAGTGGTATTGTAACAAGAACTACACAGAGTATTTTCGGAATGATGCAGACACAGTCTGTATGTCCTACATGTAATGGTGAAGGAAAAGTTATAAAGAACAAATGTCATGAATGTCATGGCAGCGGAGTTGTCAAAGGTGAAGAAGTTGTAGAGATTAAGATACCGGCAGGCGTTGCTGAGGGAATGGTCGTAAATGTTCCGGGCAAAGGAAATGCAGGTCCTCATAACGGAACAAATGGAAACATACAAGTATTCATAGAAGAAGAGGATAATGATACCTTTATTCGCGATGAAAACGATTTGATATATAATCTGCTTCTTGACTTTCCTACTGCTGCACTTGGTGATGAAGTGGAAATTCCGACTATCGAAGGAACAAAGGTCAAAATAAAAATTGAAGCAGGCACTCAGCCGGGTAAGACGTTGCGCTTACGTGAAAAAGGATTGCCTGCTGTTCAAGGCTATGGATATGGAAAGGGAGACTTGGTTGTAAACATAAGTGTGTACATACCTAAGACTCTCAGTAAAAAAGAAAAAGAAATGATAGAGAGTTTACGCGAAAGCGATAACTTTAAAGGCGACATGACAACAAAGAAATCCATATTTGAGAAATTCAAGAACTATTTTAATTAGGATGGAACGATATAATAGAAATGAATTGAACGGGGACAATGTAAGATAAAAATCGGAAACAATTCACCGGCAATTTCACACCTTATTATATATAGATATATAAAAACAAGTAGATGCTCAAAATTGTCTTATAAGACTTTTTAAATTGTCTTATAAGACTTTTCAAATTGTCTTATAAGACAATTTTGAGCGTTTTCTTAATACCGTAAAATCATTATAGTCTCTATTGAAATTTCATCCGTTAAACTTATTATCTTTCAGGAAGTATGACATACGAAGAAACCGTAGAATATCTTTTTAACAGCACGCCCGTTTTTGAACACATAGGAGCATCGGCTTATAAGGAAGGACTAAGCAATACGCTTGCTTTGGATAAGCATTTCGGACATCCTCACAGACAATTCAGAAGCATACATATTGCAGGAACAAACGGAAAGGGGTCTTGCTCTCACACTCTTGCGGCAATACTGCAATCAGAAGGATATAAAGTTGGACTTTACACGTCGCCTCATCTTGTTGATTTCCGTGAACGTATTCGTATAAACGGCGAATGTATAAGCAAAGAATATGTAATTGATTTCGTAGAAAAAGAAAGAACGTTTTTTGAACCGTTGCATCCTTCTTTTTTTGAATTAACAACTGCACTGGCATTCAAATATTTTGCAGAAACTGTAGCTTTGTATTCGCCGTCTGGAAGTAAAGTTCCGTCATCCTTTGTTCCATCAAATACAATAGAAGAAGGTGGATTTTTACCCATACTGATATTATTGTATGTTTTTACAACTGCTCCAGTATTGTCAGTAACTGCAACTTCCCATTCTGTAAGTTTATTTCCAGTTTTTTCTTCTGGGACCGGAATGGTAAGACTTAATGTTACAGAAGAAATTTTACTGTCAGTTTTTGGAGAAAAATAACGTGAACCGTCAATATAAATATTTGTAGCAGGTTTTTCAGCAGAATAGATAATATTTGAAATTACAGCCTGTGGAGAAACGTTTCCAGCACGGTCTGTTGCGGTAATTTCATAAGAATAAACACCGTCAAATACCTGAGTTTCTGTATCATCTGTACCATGCCAGCTGAAATCTGCAGGTTCTGCATTTGTCCATTTGTAAGTTTTTACAACTGTTCCATCAACAGATTTGAATGTACCAACCCACAAATCTTCAGAAGAACCAGACTGCTGAACTTTGAATGCAGATTTTGCACCTTCACCAAAGATTTTGTCTGCAGGCTGTAAAAGCTCAATTTCTGGAGCAACTGTATCAATTACAACTTCGTATTCTTTTGTTTCACCAACGTTACCGTTATCATCAGTAGCTGTAAGCTTATAGAAATAACGACCATCTGGAGCAGTTTCACCATTTGTCATGGCACCATTCCAAGAAACAGTTTCTGGAACATCAACACCTTTTTTAGGAGTAATAAACTGCTTAAAGAAAGATTTAAAACCAACCTTTTCTGGTAACGCGTTTTTATTTTCGATAACTCTTACAACCTCATGGTTTTCGTCCATGATTACAAGACTCCATCCCAAAATATAACGTTTTTCAGAAATGCTTAAAGGAATTACAAGTTCATCCTTAACACCATCGTTATTTGGAGAAATGTACTTTGGTTTAGCAAAAACAGAAGTTAATACTAAAGCCGACAATAAAGCAAATAAAACAAACTTTTTCATATTCTATTCCTCCACCTCAAAAATTGTTTCATCAAATACAGGAGCACTTGTATCTTTCATACCAAGCATAAGATCTACACCTGCAGAAACAGCAGTAATGCTTGAATAAAGATTTTTGTAAGCCGCAGAAACATTCATTTCACTCTGGCTCCAGTCATTTTTTTCAAGATATTCAATATTTTTTGCATTGAAAGAGAACTTAAATGCAAGACCAACCGAAGGAATATAATTTGAATATCCGTCGATTGCTTCTACAAGATTGATTTTTTCTGCAACACTAAGAACGAGCATTTCTTTTAATGAGAACTGCAGTCCCATATCTACAATAAGATTCTGGAAGGCTGGAACAGTAAAATCTAAAGAATAAGCAATATCCATAACATCATTCTTCAAAAGACTTGCTGCACAACCAAGCTTTAATGTACAGATTGAAGGGAATCCGTCTGTATAAGCATTAGTAGGATCTTCACCATAAATTGCAGGAACATATCCTTTTCCAAGATTCATAATAGATGCACCAAAACGGAAATTCTGCATAAATGAAAGATTTCCCCAGTAATAAACAAAACCAAGATTAGCACTTAAAGCCCAATCAGAACCTTTTCCCCACCAGATGCCAGTATTCAATCCTAAACCAACATCAAGTTTATCAGTTATTTCCTTAGATAATCCGCCTCTGGCATTAAAAGAATTTCCCACATTCATTTCCAAAAAAGGAACAGTAGTAAGATTTGCATAAGCACTAATGATGTAAAGTTTTGTAGGAATTAAAATACCAGCCTGAAAAGCATTTCCAAAAGAAGATTCATTTAACGAGTATGAAGAGAACATCATAGTATCAGCAAGATTAAGAACAACTCTCTGTTCACCGGCTGTTAAAGCTGGGTTTACAAGCAATGAATCTGGTCCGGCAGAAAAAAGTGCGCCGCCAGTAACTGACGATGCTCCGGTAAGATACTTTGGACTAGCAAGTTCAAGATAGTTTTCACCATTCACTGGTGTATTATATGCACT
>CALGRN010000082.1 GCA_937880835.1 uncultured Prevotella sp.
CAGAAGCAGTTTTAAACACTTTATTAATAACTTTCGGCAGACTGTCGATTTAATTTTGAAATGCGGAAATATCGTTTATTTCGATTTTTATTCGTAATTTTGTAGCGCAATCAACACTCATGCCTGATATAATCTATGAAAACATGCATGCTGTTATTTAACTGTTTATAAAGTCCGAGAGATTCTACAATATTAATCATAAACAAAAAATAAAGGAGATGAATAAGGTAATAATCAATTCATACGAAGAGTTTGCATCTTATCTTGACAAGGAATTAGGAAGTTCGGAATGGCTCACTGTCGATCAGGAACGCATAAACATGTTTGCCGATGCTACACTTGACCACCAATGGATACACGTTGATACGGAGCGTGCAAAATCGGAAAGCGTATATAAAAATACCATTGCGCATGGCTATCTCACGCTTTCGCTGCTGCCATATATGTGGGGACAGATTGTGGAAGTGAACAACATAAAGATGCTTGTCAATTATGGTATGGACAAAATGCGCTTCGGACAGCCCGTAGTAACAGGCAGCAAGATAAGACTTGTTACCAAACTGCACGACATAACCAATCTGCGTGGCATCTGCAAAGCAGAGATTGAATTTAAGATAGAAATAGAAGGGTGTCGCAAACCTGCACTCGAAGGAATATCAACTTTCCTTTATTACTTCGATTAATGAATCAAAGAAAGATGTAGGATGAACGTTGCTGCTGATTGAGCCAACTGCTCTTCAGCATGCGTCTGATACATATTTAAATAATAAATCCCCACTTCGGAATTACCAAAGCGGGGATTTATCGTTATATTAAAACTTCCGAACCAACGGAAAAGAATTATTATCAGTCAATATCACTGTTTCTGTCGAGACTGTCGTTAAAGTCTTTCGGCTCGTATTCTTCTGTCGGATTGCGGAACTCATAACCCATATTACGTTCTCTTTGTTCAAAACGTCGAGGCTCACGGGGCTGACGTTCGCCTCCCATACGGCGGTCGTTGCGGTCTCCCCCTTCGCGTCTTGGTTGGCGTTCGTTGCCCGAACGATATTCATTACGGTCACCTGCTTCACGTCTCGGACGGCGTTCGCGCTCTACATATCCCTCCGGTTTCTGCATAAGAACGCGGTGAGAGAGTTTGTATTTGCCTGTCTTCGGATCTATTTCCATTAGCTTTACCGAAATCTTATCACCCTCTTTGATACCTGCTTCCTCAACAGATTCAAGACGTTTCCAGTCTATCTCGCTGATGTGAAGCAGTCCGTCTTTGCCCGGAAGAATTTCAACAAAGCATCCGTAAGGCATGATGCTGCGCACAGTTCCTTCATACACTTCGCCAACTTCGGGTATTGCAACAATCGCTTTTATCTTTCCAAGTGCAGCGTTTATGCTTTCCTTGTTTGGCGCACTCACTTGAACTTTGCCCTTACCGTCTATCTCATCTATCGTAATTGTTGCACCGGTATCTTCCTGCATCTGCTGTATGATCTTACCACCGGGTCCTATTACTGCTCCGATAAACTCTTTCGGGATTTCTATTTGCTCTATTCTCGGAACTTGCGGTTTAAGCTCTGCACGCGGCTCTGCTATCGTTTCGAGCATCTTTCCGAGTATATGTTCGCGTCCAGCCTTAGCCTGCATGAGTGCCTTTTCAAGTATATCGAAGCTCAGTCCGTCGCATTTTATATCCATTTGGGTAGCAGTAAGACCGTCAACAGTACCCGTTGTCTTGAAGTCCATGTCTCCTAAATGGTCCTCATCTCCAAGTATATCGCTCAAAACAGCATACTTATCTTCGCCCGGATTCTTTATAAGTCCCATTGCAATACCGCTGACCGGCTTGCTGATAGGAACACCGGCATCCATCAAAGCGAGTGTTCCCGCGCATACGGTAGCCATAGATGACGAGCCGTTACTTTCGAGAATTTGGCTCACGAGGCGTACTGTGTATGGATAATCGGCAGGAATCTGACCTTTAAGACCACGCCAAGCAAGGTGTCCGTGTCCTATTTCTCGACGTCCGACACCACGTTGTGCCTTTGCTTCACCGGTACAGAAAGGAGGGAAGTTATAGTGAAGAAGGAAGCGTTGGTAACTCTTGTTCAGGACGTCATCCACCATCTTCTCGTCAAGTTTCGTTCCAAGCGTACACGTAGTTATAGACTGTGTCTCTCCACGAGTAAAGAGTGCGCTGCCATGAGGCATTGGAAGCGGCGACACTTCGCACCATATCGGACGTATCTCATCAGTCTTACGACCGTCAAGTCGTTTTCCTTCGTCAAGAATACAACGGCGCATCGAGTCGCGCATAACATCATCGTAATAGCGTGAGATGAGTGCATGCTTTACTTCGAGTTCATCTTCCATAAGGTCATTATGAGCCTCATCGTAAGCCTCTGTGAATTCTGCTACGATATTGTCGAATGCCTCTCCGCGCGTCTTTTTGTCTCTGTCGCCCGACGCTGCAATGGCATAACACTTATCATAGGTTGCTTTTCTGAGTTGTTCGCGCAACTCTTCATCGTTCTCTTCATGGCAATATTCGCGCTTAACGTCTTTTCCCAACTCCTTTGAGAGTTCGTTTTGAAGTTCGCACATAGGCTTGATGGCGTCCATTGCTACTTTCAGAGCACATATCATATCTTGCTCTGACACTTCTTTCATCTCACCTTCAACCATCATTATGTTTTCAGCCGATGCTCCTACCATAATATCCATGTCGGCTTCTTCCATCTGCTGGCATGTGGGATTGATGATATATTCGCCGTTAACACGTGCTACGCGCACCTCAGAGATAGGACATTCGAACGGAATATCAGAGCAAGCTATCGCTGCGGACGCTGCAAATCCAGCCAAAGCATCAGGTTGATCGACGCCGTCGGCTGATAAAAGCAGCACATTAACAAATACTTCTGCATGATAATTTGACGGGAACAGTGGTCGCAAAACGCGGTCCACGAGTCGAGATGTGAGTATCTCGTTGTCACTTGGTTTACCTTCGCGCTTTGTGAAACCGCCCGGAAAGCGTCCTGCTGCCGCATATTGCTCGCGATAATCCACTTGCAAAGGCATGAAATCTGTACCGGGAACTGCATCCTTTGCTGCACAAACAGTTGCGAGCAGTACGGTGTTTCCCATTCTAAGGACTACTGAACCGTCGGTCTGTTTTGCAACTTTCCCGGTTTCAATGCTGATAGTTCTGCCATCAGACAATTGAATTGTTTTCGTAATTACGTTCATCTAAAAATTTAAAAAAACTTATTGTTTTAACTAACATCTAAAAAATAATTCCGACAAAGTTAGTTATTTATAAGTGAATAAACGAAAAAACAAAATATTATTTCATTAATTTAACGTGACTTCGGCTAATTGTAATTGACTGGAAATTCGATTAATAGCGAGATTTTGTATAACGTTAAGGCATAGGATAACGTTATTTCTATGAATTCATTTCAATACTGTTGAAAACAACCGATTTAAAGTTGTATTTCAAAAGTTATTGTTTTGCATCGCAAAAGGATAACTTTCATCGTCCCAAAGGATAACTTTCAGGATGCAAAACAATAGCTTTTGGAAAGTGGTTTGTAATTTACTGATATTCAACAAAATGGAAAACATGTTTCCGCTGCTGTGGAAACGGTTTACGAGTATAATTATTTTAAATCCCAATACAGCATTTCCATTGCTCCTAAATTTACATTCGGAGCAATGGAAACAATATGTTAAGAGAGCTTTATCTGCCCAACCATACTTCCGGATTAAGTTTCGTCGTCTCTCTGCGCAGTTGGAATTGCAGAATGTTTTCCGCACCCACAGTTCCCAAAACCTGACGTGTGCCGACGTGTTGACCGCGCTGAACGGATACCGATTTCAAATTACAATAAACCGATATGTATGCACCATGACGCACCATTACTACCATAGTGCCGCCTAAACTGAAAACTCCGCTCACCTCACCGGAGAAGATTGAGCGGGCAGAACAACCGGGCTTGCCCATAATGTTGATGCCTTTATTGTCGAGAGTTACATTCTTCAACCCCTCTACATTATATTGTCCGAAGTGGCTTACAATGCGATAACTGCCGGTAATAGGCATCGGAAGGCGACCTCTGTTTGCTTCAAAGCTGCCGCTTATCTCACGGTCTGCTCTGCTGAGAGTGAAGTTTTCGCTGTCCTTTTTCTTTGCTGTCGCAATCTCTTTTTCGTGTCTTCGTCTGTCGGCATCAGCCTTTCTTTCCGCTGCAACGCGGTCTGCTTCTGCCTTTCTTGCAGCCTGTTCGGCTCTCGCTTTTTCCGTAGCAGTCTTATTTCTCGCTTCTGCAGCAGCGGCTTTTCGTCTCGCTTCTTCCTCCTTTGCAGCAGCAATGCGTCTTGCATTCTCTCTTGCTGCCGCCTCAGCTGCTGCCTTTTTGCGTGCTATTTCTGCCGCACGCTTCTTCTCTGCCTCTGCTGCGGCTTTCCGTTTTGCTTCTGCGGCAGCGCGTGCACGTGCCTTTGCCACCTCTTCGGCTATTATACGATCTATCTGTGCGTTAAGTGCTGCATCTTTCTTGCGTTGCTCCGCTATAACGACCTGAATTGTCTTCTGCTGTTTTTGGAGCGAAGCTACCACCTTTTGTTGCTCTGTCTGTTGTCCTTGAAGAGCGGTATGCTCCTTCCTTCCTTTATATAATAAGGTGTTCTTGTTGCTCCTTACTATTTCCAGCTGATTGTTTTTCTCGGCTATCTGGGCTTGCTTGGTCTTCAATATCTCGCCTTGCGCACGCTGATATGCCGCATATTCGCGCACGAAACGCAAACGGCGATACATCTGTGTGAGACTTTTTGCACTGAAAATAAACATCAATTTGTCTTGGATATTGCGATGACGAGCCATATACTGCATAGACTTCATGAACTCAGCCTTGCGTTCTCCCAACTGCTGTTCAAGCGTTGTGAGCTGCGATTTCAATATACTTATATTGCCGTCTATATACCGTATGTCTTTCTGAATAGTGTCAATAGACTTCTTTCTACGGTCTATCTCGCTGTTAATAACCATAAGATTGGCGAGCCTTTGCTTCACATCAGCCTTGTTTGCGGCAAGTTTTCTCTCCTGTTCTCTTATCTTTTTCTGTATAAGAGAACGCTCGTTTTGCAACCCTTTTATCTTATTATAACTGTAAGTTGCTGTTTTTTTACCCTTTTTACCGCTGCTTTTCTTCCTCTTTTTTGTGGTTTGCGTAGTTCTTGCTTTTCGCTTTTGCGTTGTTTTTCTTGTCTGCGCATAAGGCGAAAGCACAAAAGTGAGGGCTATCAATATGGTTAATATACGTCTCATTTACATATTCATTATTTTATTCAACACTTCTTCTGCGCTCACTTTCCTGTATTTGTCGGACAGTGTTGTGCGCGTTTCCCAGTCCGAATTGGTGTTAACGCCGTTCATATCAAGTGTCACAGTGACTCTTTTTTTGCCTTTCAGAGCCGTTGTGGAGAATGTTATTGTCTGCTTGTTAGGGAAATGTTTAGAGCCGAGAGGTTTGAAATTGTCATACATCCAGAGCAATTTCGAACTGCCGTGAGCATTGCTCTTATATTCTATATCAGCAGTTTTTATCCTTCCCGAAAGCTTATCGGCAAGCCATTTGAATTTCATGTTGCCTTTATCAAGCATTATGGGGATGTCTGTTCCTATTGCACCCAGCCCTGCCTTGAAGTTTTTCAGCTGCTCTATTGTTATCTTCTCGTTACCGGGAATAAACAACTTGTTCCACAAAAGTGCTTGAAGCGAGTAGAAGTTAAGCCCGTTGTCTTTCAGGAAAGAAACTTGATTATAATCCGCTTTTATGTATTCGCGGTTGATTCTGTCAACAATCATCACGTAATCTTTTGTAAATTCAAGTCGTCCTACCTCTGTTCCTATTATCGGTAACATAAGCTGTAAGCGTATCACATCATTCTTCTTCATGCGCAAAGAGCCACCCACCGAGATTTCCTTAGAACCCGTATTGATGGTAAAGTCCAGCTTCGATGTGATATTATCCGAATAGACTGAGTTGTCGGAAACTTTCTGAACGAATGTCAATTCTTTAAATTCATCATTCTGAACAGATGGTTTCTGTGTCGCAACAGGAGGTTTGCTATCGTTTACAACAGCCTTCTTTGCGCCGCAACTTGCAAGCAACAGTACTGCCGACATAATTTTCAGGATGTTCTTTTT
>CALGRN010000083.1 GCA_937880835.1 uncultured Prevotella sp.
GTCAGCCAGTTCCCGGATGGCTACGATACATATATTGAACAGGGCGGTACCAATGTGTCCGGAGGACAAAAACAGCGCCTTTGTATCGCAAGAGCACTTCTTAAGAAGCCAAAGATTCTTATTCTCGATGACTCAACAAGTGCAGTTGATACAAAAACAGATGCAACTATTAGAAGAGCATTTAAAGAAAATATTCCTAATATAACAAAGTTTATTATTTCATTCTTTACTTTTTCTGTTGAAAGTGATGATATCTTGTTTTTGCGTTCCAATGCTCTGTTAACTGCATTTTTATCATCCCATAAAGTCCATGTATCTTTTATGCTTGATATTCCGGCAAGTCTCAACAGCAGTTCCTTAGAAACTTCACTGTCTTTATAGGTGTTTCTCACATTTCCTTTCACGATGTTGTACATACATACTTTGCCTTCTTCCATATTTCTGTCTGAAAGAAGCCAGCATAATGAGTCAATGTCATCTGATATGAAAACGTAATCATTGCCGGTAGAATTATATGGCAATCCCATATTTTCAGGTTCCATAAACTTTCCTTCTTCATGATCGAATATTGTTCTGAACAGATCATAACCTCCGATACTTTTTTTTCCTTTTCCTGCGAAGATAAGAGTTACTCCGTCATCTGACATAAAAGGATAGCTGATATCAGTGAAATCTTCATTAAAGTCGCTTATAAGTTTGGGCTTATCCCATTTTTCACCGATTTTATCGATAGAATAAAGATGCATGTATCCTGCGGTATCAGGCATTGAAACATAGCATCTGTCTGCAAATTCGTTTCTATAAACAATACCGTCCGGATTTTCTTTTGTGTTGAAGAATCTGCCGAAAGTGGTTATTACTCCGAGATTTTTAGGCATTGGTATGTTATCGAGCATAACTCTTTTGTCCAATATCACACTATCTGCAACGAGTATTTTCTCTGTAAAAGGTAACATTTCGTTAAACAATCTCTGCGCAGGATCTTTTTCAGATAAAGTGTTTTGCGACTTCTTTATATTTCCTTTCTTGCGTGATTGTGCGTTAGAGATATGCGATATTGAAACTGCTAATAATAAAGCAAATATATAATTGTATTTTATCATTTAATGTTAGCGTTATGAATTATAAATAACAAATTTAGCATTTAAAATCGATATCATAAAAATATAAATGGTTTTTCTTTAATATATTATTAGGTTTAACTTATTTTAGCTATTTCTGCGATGTGCTTCGACAGTAAGATGTGATGTCTACTTGTATAAAAAACGAATCTTACACTTTCATAAGTAAATCAAAATTTGTTTGTATTGAAATAAAACATTAATTTTGCAGACATATCAAACAACATTCATATATGAAATATTTTATCTTGTTACTTTCAGTCATGTCATTGTTCTCGTGTCATGAGAACTTGGAAGACAGAGCAGAAAGAGAGGCTCGCGAATATACCGAAAAAAACTGTCCTACGCCAGTAGTGAATGACACTCGTACAGACAGTATTGTGTTCTATAAAGCCACAAAGACCTATCATTACTACTGTACGTTCATGAACAAGATAGACAATGTTGAGATTATAAAAAAGAACAGAAGTATGATACGTCAGCAAATATCAAGGTCGATAGCCAACGACACAAACATAAAAGCATATAAAGATGCCGGATTTAAGTTTGCCTATACTTGTCGTTCCGCGTCAAATCCTGATAAAATACTTTATAATGACGTTTTCACAAAAGAAGACTATAATAGCTTGAAATAAACGAAAGCACGTCGACTGCCTTTTCTCTACATGGTTATATACATAAAAGAAAACCATGTTTGAAATCCAATAGGGCTACATTGGAAATTGCATCTAAAAAGAGGTTGATGCAGGAAGCTATCAACCTCGAAACAATGATTTCGAAACTTCGAAACCCTAAAAACTTGCGACAAATATAACTTTTTACTTTTATAAATCCAAATTTTATAAAAGAATAAACACGATTTTAACATAAAGATGATAAAAAACTCATAATGTTGCAGATTTTATATAAACATTATGAGTTTACCAAGTTTTTCTTCCGTTTTACATTTTCTATTGTTTTGCATTACAAAAGTTATCCTTTCAGCGTGCAAAAGTTATTGTTTTGCCGCGCAAAAGGATAACTTTTGAAATGCCGTTTAAAATTTGTTGAAAATAAAGAAGTTATAATAAGCATTCTCTCTATATGAAAAACAATTTACTAAGATAACGTGAGTTCGACGAATTATAAT
>CALGRN010000084.1 GCA_937880835.1 uncultured Prevotella sp.
TGCAAACGGTTTTACCATGTATTTCGACTCTCTAACGTGCACAAATCCTACCGGTGCGGCTATCACTCCCGACGGTTTTGCCTTTCCTTTACGAATAAGTTCGCACAATTCCATAAGCGCAGTAGGAGCATTTCCGAATGCAAACAGAGCGTCCGGATGTTCTTCCACCGCAATACGTATGCCCGCCTGAGTGCGTGTTATGTTTTCTTTCTCAGCCATTTCTGCCACACGCGGGTCTCCAAGATAACACTTGGCTTCTATCCCAAGTCGTTGTAAAGCACCTTTACGTATTCCGCTTGTCACCATAGTAACATCAGAAACGATTGTCGTAAGATGTCCTTTCGCTATTCTGTCGTATAGTTTTTCCACCGCATAATCATCGGTATAGAGTATGTTTTCCATATCGAAATCGGCTGTCGTGTGTATTGCGTGCAGTAAAGCCCACTTCTTTCCGAGCGGAATATCCTTGTTTTTAAGTTCACGTTCTATGGTTCTGAAACTCTCTATCATGATGCTTTGTCCTAACTTGGCATCGCTTTCGTCACTGTTGCGATAATATCCGCGAGGCGTTATGAAAGTTCCGTTATGGTTGTATGATTGCGAATTGCCTATAATTACTATCGTGAACATATCCACATCTTCGGGATTCATCTCGCCGAGAGACGTCACCTTGACAGTCTGTTCTTCTCTTCCTGCCTGTCTTACATATCCGACGGGAGTTTCGTATGAACGTCCTTCGCGCATGAAAATCTCTTTCAAACGATATAATTGCCAATATCTTCCGTTGCTTTTCGGATTATATACGGCGGTTACGAAATCTGCTTGCGCCGCCGCATGAATGCGTTTCTCTATTATTTCCCATGAAGTCATGAGGTCGGAAAGCGATATTACGCAGAAATCATGACCTACCGGTGCTCCCAAAAGTGATGCGGCTTTCTGAAACGCGCTTATTCCTGGATATGAGATTATCTCTATCCGGCTGTTACGTTCGCGCTTCATTTCATACACGAGAGGCGTCATTCCGTATATGCCGGCATCGCCCGAGCTTATCACAGCCACGGTCTTTCCTTGCTCTGCAAGCTCAAAAGCTTGTCTTGCTCTGTCTTTCTCACGTTTCATACCCGTGTCTATGCACTCTGTTTCGGGACGCAGATAGGGCTTGATGAACTGAAAATAATATTTGTAACCTACCACGACATCTGCTTCCTTTACTGCTTGCAACACTGCCGGCGTAATATCTTCGGGGCTGCCGGGACCAATTCCGGCAACTATTATCTTTGATTTTCCCATGTTTATTCTATTAATGTTTATTTCCGGAAACTTTCAATCGTATTGTATTGTTGATATTTCAAAAACGAACTGACATGTAATTTCCATTGCAAAGGTAGTATAAATTCGCTTAATAAGAGGATTTTTGATATAAAAACGATGTTTTTCAGATATAATATTTCCGCTTTTCACATTCCGCGATACGTATGCGGACGAGGCTCGTGAAATGTATTGAAACGCAACCGTATATATTGCGAAATGTAATGATAGTTCTGAATTGTTAAAATCGCAAAACAGATTTTTTAAAACCAAAAGAGCTGTTTCAGAACGCGTTTTTTGCACTTCTGTTTTTCAAAAGCATAACTTTCGCATTGCAGTTTCGTCACTTTCGCATCTCATTTTCATTACTGTTGCAATGCAAAAGCTATCCTTTCATGATGCAAAATTTATGCTTTTGAAAAACATGCCAAACATCATCGAGAGCTAAAACGCTGACATACAACTATTTAAAAAATCGACTATTTTACGTCTGTCACATCGTTTTGTTTCAAAAAAGAGAAAAACAGAGAGCATTGTAAATATAATTCCTTATTGTTAAAATACGAAAATACTCTTGTTGTTATTCATTTATTAAGTAAATTTGCAACTTAAAATGAGAACAAAGTCCGTCATATTCTTGATGCTGTTTGCCTTCATATTCGTGTTGGCAGAAACGACCGTGTCCTTTCGGCAGAACGAAAAAGACAATAGGGAGAAGCAGGACAGCATCACACTAAAAGACGACTTGCTTTCCGACTCTGTAAATAAGGCATTGCCCGACACTGCCAAAATGGACTCCATTCAGCTTGCCGTTTATCGTCACAACAGGGTTATTGACGATTCTATAAGGCTCGACTCGATAAACAGAAAAAGGTCTAACGGCATTAATTCGCCCGTATATTATTCTGCCGAAGACTCGCTTACATACAACGCCGACAGCAAGACAGCACATC